>JBJTPO010000027.1:0-1747 GCA_046075145.1 Planctomycetota bacterium | reverse complement strand
TCACCGGCGGGCTGTTCACGCTCGGCCTGGCCCGGTTCCTGTTCCCCAACGTCCTGGCCGAGCCTCCGAGCAAGTTCAAGGTCGGGTTTCGCGAGGGGTTCCCGGCCGGCAAAGTGGAGACGAAGTTCGTCGCCCAATATGGCGTCTGGGTCGTCAATGGCGACTTTCAGGGGGAGCAGCAGATCTACGCCCTCAAGACCGTCTGCACCCACCTCGGCTGCACGCCCAGCTGGCTCGAGGCCGAACAGAAGTTCAAGTGTCCGTGCCACGGGAGCGGGTTCTACAAGGACGGCGTCAACTTCGAGGGCCCGGCGCCCAGGCCGCTGGAGCGGTATGCGATTCGGATCGCCGACGACGGCCAGCTGGAGGTCGACAAGAGCCGCACCTTCCACGAGGAACTCGGGCAGTGGGCCGATCCCGCTTCGTTCGTGACCGTCTGAGCGCCGCTCGGGCCTGATTGCGTCCCTCCTTCGACCAGACCTGACGAGCCAACGACCGAGAGCAGAACCGAGACCGGAACCGAGAAAGGAAGCCGCAGCAGCCCATGGCCATCGGCGAGACGATCCGCAACTCCCAGATCTGGAAGAGCATCTTCCGGCATCCGATGCCGCTCGACCGGCGGAACCGGATCGTGGTGATGCTCACCAACTTCTTTCTTCATCTGCACCCCGTGTCGATCAAGAAGCAGGGAATCGCCCTGTCGTTCACCTGGTGCATGGGCGGGGTGACCTTCTTCCTGTTCATGGTGGAGACGGTCACGGGCGTGCTCCTGATGTTCTATTACCGGCCCACGCTCGAATGGGCCTACAACGACATCCTCGCCCTCCGCGACGTGACCAGCCTCGGGATCCTCCGCGAGCTCCATCGATGGGGGGCGCACGCGATGGTGATCACGACCTGGTTGCACATGTACCGGGTGTTTCTCACGGGCAGCTACAAGCCGCCCCGCGAGTTCAACTGGGTGATCGGGGTGATCCTGCTGTTGCTCACCCTCCTGCTTTCGTTCACGGGGTATCTGCTGCCTTGGGATCAGTTGGCGATCTGGGCCATCACGGTGGGCTCGAACATGGCTCGGGCGACGCCCCTGTTGGGCTACGAGGGGCCGGGGGCCCAGCTGCTCACCATCGGCGGCATCGACATGATCACCGACAAGTCGGACGCCCGCTTCGGTCTGCTGGGCGCCCGCTTTGTCGGCGAGGAGACCCTCAATCGGTTCTACGTGCTCCACTGCATCGCGATCCCGCTGGCGGTGGCCCTGCTGCTGGCCCTCCAATTCTGGCGGGTGCGAAAGGACGGAGGCATCAGCGGCCCGCTCTGAGCGACCGCAGCGAATCCCCATGCATTCGAACCCGTTTTTTCTCACCGATGTCGCTGGATTCCTGGGAGGCTACTACGCCTTCATCGCCGCGATGAACGGCGTGTTCGCCTGCCTTCTGTGGCAGAAGTGGGGGCAGGCTGGAAGGGCGTTGGTCTGGACGGTGTTCGCCGGGGTGATGATGGTGCTGGCCAGCCTGGCCCTCTCGGGCTCGGCGGCGTGGGTGCCGGCGCTGCCGACGGGGGTCCGAACCCTCGTCAACGCGCTCTCGGGCCCGGTGATCTACTCGCTCGGCACCTTGGCCCTGTGCACGGTGCTGTTCGTCTACCGCGCCTTCTTCGTCAAGCCGATGGTGGCCTGGACGATCCTCAACGCGGCGCTGGTCCTGATGGGGCTGGCGATGGCCGACGAGAACTTCGCCGCCATCGTGAT
>JBJTPO010000026.1:0-6662 GCA_046075145.1 Planctomycetota bacterium | reverse complement strand
GGGATCCGCACGAGAGCGGGGCGCGCTTGAAGCTGCACTATGGCGACCTCGCCGACGGCAACGGTCTGCTCGAGGTGCTGCGCAAGGTGGAGCCCGACGAGGTCTACAACCTCGGGGCCCAGAGCCACGTGCGCGTGAGCTTCGACCAGCCGGCCTACACGGCCGACGTCACCGCCCTGGGCACGCTGCGGCTGCTGGAGGCGATCCGCGACTACCAGGATGGCGGCGGGGAGCCGGTGCGGTTCTACCAGGCCTCGAGCTCGGAGATGTTCGGCAGGGTGGCGGAGACGCCGCAGCGCGAGACGACCCCCTTCCACCCGCGCTCACCCTACGGCGCGGCCAAGGCCTATGCCCACTGGATCACGGTCAACTACCGGGAGAGCTACGGGCTGCACGCCTCCTGCGGGATCCTCTTCAACCACGAGAGCCCCCGCCGAGGCGAGACCTTCGTCACCCGGAAGATCACCCGGGCCGCCACCCGGATCAAGCTCGGCCTCCAGGAGAAGCTCTACCTCGGCAACCTCGACGCCCAGCGCGACTGGGGCTTCGCCGGCGACTACGTCGAGGCGATGTGGCTGATGCTGCAGCAGGACGAGCCCGACGACTACGTGATCGCGATGAACGAGCTCTACTCCGTCCGTGACTTCTGCGAGAAGACGTTCAGCCGCCTCGGCCTCGACTACCGCGACTTCGTGGAGATCGACCCGCGCTACTACCGCCCGGCGGAAGTGGACCTGCTCTTGGGCGACTCGACCAAGGCCCGCACCCGGCTCGGCTGGACGCCGCGGACGAGCTTCGAGCAGCTGGTCGATATGATGGTCGAGGGCGACCTCGAACTCGCCCGTCAGGAGGCCCTGATCAAGGGCGTTCCGGCCGCCGCCCGGAAGGCGGCCTGAGGCCGGCCGTGTCGCAGGGGAGGCGAAGTCCACGATGAAGTCGCTCGCCAGGAAGGTCCGGCGGTGGTTCGGGCCCGCTCCCGAGCCGCCCCCGGTGCAGCCGCACCTGCTTCGCCGGCATCGGCCCGACCTCCACCTCCGCGGCCCGCGCCGAGACGACTCCCGCGGGCTGATCTCCCAACTCTGCCGCTTTGCCACGCTCGACTCGGCCACCTTCCGCCACTGGGCCGAGGCGCTCGGCGAGCCCTGGCGGCCGCACCGCAAACTCTGGGAACTGGCCTTCATCTGCCAGGCCCTCGAGGAACGCGACATGCTCCGCCCGGGCCGGCGCGGCCTGGGCTTTGCCGTCGGCGCCGAGAAGCTGCCGGCCCTGTTCGCGGCCCGCGGCTGCGAGATCACCGCCACCGACCTGCCCGCCGACGATGACCGCCGCACTCCCTGGGCCGAGTCGGGCCAGTGGGTCGGGGAGTGCGCCGCCCTCAACGCGGCAGGCCTCTGCGACCCGGCCGCCTTCCGCCGGCTGGTGTCGTTCCGGCCCGTGGACATGAACCATGTGCCCGCCGACCTCACGGGCTACGACTTCACCTGGTCCACCTGCTCCTTCGAGCACTGCGGCTCGCTCCAACTCGGCCTCGACTTCCTCGAGCGGCAGATGGACTGCCTTCTGCCCGGGGGCGTGGCCGTGCACACCACGGAGTTCAACCTCTCGAGCAACGACGCCACGCTCGCCGACGGCCCCTGCGTGATCTACCGGCTCCGCGACGTGGAGGCGGTCTGCGGCCGGCTCGTGGCGCAGGGCCACCACGTCGAGCCGCTCGACGTCGACCCCGGCAGCCACGGCCTCGACCAGTTCGTCGACCAGCCCCCGTACGCCGACTGGAACTCCACGCCCGCTCCCAAGGTCAAGCATCTGCGGCTCAACCTCGCCGGCCATGCCTCCACCTCCATCGCCCTGGTGATCCGCAAGGCCGGCTGAGCCCGCCGCACCGCCGCCGCCACACCCGCCCCACACCCGCCCCACACCCGCCCCGAGCCGCCCCAGCCATGATGATCTCCTACGCCCAGAACTTCGAGGACGTGATCCTCAACCGGGTTTTCCACGCTTGCGACCGCGGCCGCTACGTGGACATCGGCGGCTTCGACCCGACCGTCGACTCGGTCACCAAGCACTTCTACGACCTGGGCTGGTCGGGGGTGAACGTGGAGCCGGTCGAGCGGTTCCACCGGAAGTTCGAGAAGCACCGCCCGCGCGATTGGAACCTGAACATGGCCTGCGGCGCGAGCGCGGGCAGCATCGAGTTCCACGAATGGGGCGACTCCGGGCTCTCCACCTACGTCGAGACCTTCGACCCCAAGGTGGCCGAGGAGTTCGGCCTGCGACGGTCCACCCGCAGCGTGCCGCTGACGACCCTTGCCGAGATCGCCAAGCAGCTGCCAACGGGCGACGTCGAGTTTCTGAAGATCGACGTCGAGGGGGCGGAGCGGGACGTGCTCCTGGGCAACGACTGGCGGTCGTTCCGGCCGCGGGTGATCCTGCTGGAGGCGATCAAGCCGAAGTTCCGCGGCTGCGACCCCTATTCGTTCGAGCCGGCCTGGTTCGAGTGGGAGGGCATCCTGCTCCAGAACGGCTACGAGTTCGCGCTCTTCGACGGGCTCAACCGCTTCTACTACCGCCGCGAGGAGCCGGGGCTGCGGGCCCCGCTTTCGTATCCGGCCAACACCACCGACGACTTCGTACTCGTGCCCGGCCACTACCTGGCGACCCCGCGGAAGGCGGCCTGAGCCGCGCCCGCTCGAGGCCCCGCCGCGAAAGACACCCCGTGACCACCTGGTACGACGTCTCCGATCTGATGACCTGGACGCTGCCCCATCTCACGGGGATCCAGCGGACGACCGTGGGCATCCTCGGCGGCCTGGTGGCCGAGGGCGTGCCCGTGCGGCTCACGCGGTTTGATCACGCCCGACGGCGGTTCGAGCCGCTCGACGCCACGGCACTACCGCCCGCGGTTCGTCGCCACCTGGCCGGGGTCTGGCCGGAGGCCGCCATCTCGGCAGCGGCAGTCCCACCGCGCCGCCGCTGGAACAGCCGCGATCTCGTCTTCGGCACGAGCCCGGCCGCCGCCGCGCTCCGCACCGCCTGCCGTGAGTTCAGCGGAGCCGCGCGGGGCCTGCGTATCGCGTTTGGCCGCTGGCTCGCCGTCCGATTGCGCGAGTCGTTCCGGTGGCTGCCGTCACCGACCCTCGCCGGCCGCACCCGGCCGGTTCCTGCCCGGTCGGTCGAGGCGGAGGGCCCGTTCGCTCCCGGCGACGTGCTCCTCTCGCTGGGCGCATCGTGGCCGATCGAGGGACATGCAGCAGCAGCAGCAGCGCTGCGCCAGCGCGGCGTCCGCGTGCTGCGGATGGTCTACGACCTGATCCCCACGATCAAGCCGCAGTGGGTCGACGAGCCCACCGTGCGGCAGGTCACCGCCTGGGTCCGCAACGTACTCACCGAGTCGGACCACGTGCTCACCATCTCCGAGTTCTCCCGGAGCGAACTCGTGGGGTACTGCGCCGAGAGCCGCTTCCCGCTGCCGCCGACCACCGTCGTGCGGCTGGGCGACGAGCTGGGTTCGAGCCGTGACGAGACGCCCCCGCGGCCCCGCTTCGTGCCGCAGCGGCCGTTCTTCGTCTGCGTCTCCACGCTCGACGTCCGCAAGAACCACCGGCTGCTCTACGACGCCTGGCAGGTGCTCGCGGCCCGCGACCCGGAGCACTGCCCCGATCTGGTCTGCCTCGGCGTGCCCCACGTCTACGTGGCCGACCTGATGCACGAGATACGCAATGACCGCGGCGTGAACGGCCGGATCCACGTGCTGCACGGCATCGAAGACGCCGAGCTCGCCTGGTACTACCGCCACTGCGCCGCCACGATCTATCCCTCGCGGTACGAGGGCTGGGGCCTGCCCGTGGCCGAGAGCCTGGCGCACGGCCGGCTCTGCCTCGCCTCCAACGCCACGAGCATCCCCGAGATCAGCCCGGACCTGCCCGAGTTCTTCCACCCGCTCGACCCGCTGGGCCTGGTGGCGCTCGTGGAGCGGGTGCTCGGCGACCCCGACTGGGTGCGGGCCCGTGAGGCGGAGATCCGCACGCGGTTCGTGCCGACGTCATGGGCCGACACGGCCCGGCAGGTGCGGGCGGCGATCGCGGCGACGGTCGGGAGTGAACTGGCCAGAGAGGCGGCCTGATCGGTGACACGGGAACCCATGACATGATCCTCCGAGCCTGCACGCGAGCCTTCGAGCAGCGCTGCCTCCGCCCCCTGGGAAGGCTCCTGCGGAAGGCGCGCCCCCGCGGCGCCGGCCGCGGCCGGATCGACCAGCTCGAGCGGCGGGTCGAGGAGCTCGAGGGGCTCGTTCGTGAACTTACCGGGCTCGCCTACCTGGCCCTCGACGAGCGGGAGCCGGCCGGTGGTGGGCCGACCGCGGCCTCGACCGGGGCTGCGCGGGAGGCCGCGTGAACGCCCGCACGATCCTCATCGACCTGCGGGGCTGCCAGTTCAACGGCGATCGGGGCATCCCGGCCTACGCGCAGAGCCTCGCGCTCGAGCTCTCGCGCAGTCATCCTGGGCACCGCTGGCTGCTGATGGGCGACCACCGCTGGCCCCCGCCGGGCCGGGCCGCCGAGTTGGCGCCCCACGCCACCTGGTGCACCGCCGCCGAGCTCGACCGCCGGTCGGCCCCGTCGATCGACGTGCTTCTGACCGGCTGCTTCTTCCTTCCGCATCATGGCTGCGGCGCCGACTACCTGCTACCCGACTGGCTCAGGCGGCAGGCTCCCCGCCGGTTCGGGATCGTCTACGACCTCGTGCCGCTGCTCTTTCCCGAGCGGTATCTGGCCCGCGACCGGGCCCGCCGCCAGTATCTCGACGCGCTGGCCGCGATGCGCGGCAGCGACGGGCTGTTCACCATCAGTCATGCCACGCGCCGCGACACGATCCGCCACGCGGCGATCGATCCGCTGCGGGTAACGTGCATCTATGGCGACATCGATCATGCCAAGCGCAGCCTGATGGCCCGGCCCGCCGCGGCCACGGTTGACGTGCCCACCCGTCACGGCCTCACCGGCCCCTACGGCGTTTACGTCGGTGGCGACGACTGGCGGAAGAACATGGAGACGGCCGTGCGGGCCTTCGCCAGATTCTGGCAGCAGCACGCCGACCATCAGCTGGCGGTGGTCTGCAAGCTCTCCGCGGCCCGGATCGGGGAGCTCCGCCAGGTTGCGACGGCGGCCGGCCTGCCCGAGGCCGCGGTGGTGTTCACGGGCTTCGTCAGCGACGAGGATCTCGTGGGCCTCGTGCGACACGCCACGCTGATGGTCTATCCGTCACTTTACGAGGGGCTCGGTCTGCCCGTGCTCGAGGCCTATGCCTGCGGCACGCCGGTGGTCGGCTCCGACACGTCGAGCATCGCCGAACTCGTGCTGCCCGAACTGGCCTGCGACCCTCGACAGCCCGAGGCGATCGCGGCGGCGATGGCGAGGCTCGTGGCGAGCCCCGCGCTCCGCGAGAAGTCGCTGGCCTTCGGCCGCCGCCTGCTCGCCGACGAGCTCGGCTGGGCCCGGGCCGCGGCGCGGGTGATGGAACGAATCGAGGAGCCCCGGGCCGTTCGCGGCCTCTCGCGGCCGGCCGAGCCGCGCGGGGCCGACGGCAGCGGCACGCCAAAACCCCGCGTGGCCGTGGTGGCCGCCCTGCCCCCGGCCCGCACCGGCATCGCCCCCTACACGCTCGCCCATCTGCAAGACGGCCGCTGGCAGACGACCTTTTACGAGGCGGGCCCGGAAGTCCGCGTGCCGCCGCAGGCTGGCCTGCGGGCCGACAGTCGCGTGGTGCCGGCGGAGACGTTCCCTGCGGCGGCCGTCCGCGGCCGGCACGACGTGGCGATCTTCGTGCTCGGCAACTCGGCGCATCATGTGAAGGTGTTCGACGCGGCGCTGGCCTCCCGGGGATCCGGCCCCCGGCGGCTCGCCTATCTCCACGAGGCAGCGCTCGAATCGCTCTGCAAGGCCTGGCTGGGGCGGGCCTGGACGGAGCCGGCTGACGGTGATGGCGACGCCACGGGGCTGCATGACGCCGCATCGCCGCCCGAGTGGATCGCCCGGGCGCTGGCCGCGAAGCCCACGCTCGCCCCGTGCCTGCGGCTGATCGTCGCGCGGGGCGAGTTCGACGGTCTGCTCGTCAACTCGGCCGCGTGCCGTGAACTCATTCAGGCCGCGCTCGGCCCGCAGGCCGAGCTCTGCCGATCCACGTGCTGCACCTGCCGGTCGACAGGGATCTCGAGTCTGCCCCGGCCGTGGCGCGACCGCAGGCGGACGGCCCGCTGCGGATCGGCAGCTTTGGGATGGCGGGCGACACGAAGCGGCTCGACGTCCTCGCCCGGGCCGTCACCACGCTCCGCCGGCGGCGACCGGTGCACCTGGTGATCGCCGGCTGGGAGGCGAGGCGCGGCTGTCGCCGCCTCGGCCTCGCCGCCGACGGCTTCGAGATCCAGGACGGGCCCGACGACGACGCCTTGCTCGCCGCCATGCGGAGTGTCGACGTGGCCGTGCAGCTCCGGTCGCCCACCTTCGGCGAGTCGTCCGGCGTGGTGAACCAGCTCTTGGCGCTGGGAACGCCGCTGGTGGTGACCGGTGAAGGCAGCTTCGCGGAGTTGCCGGCCGACGCCGGCACGTTCGTCGCCGCCGACGTCCCGCCGGCCGATCTCGCCGCCGCGATCGAGGCCGCCGCCC
>JBJTPO010000025.1:0-13189 GCA_046075145.1 Planctomycetota bacterium | reverse complement strand
TCGACGCCGTCCGCAACGTCGACACCAACTTCGCGCTGGCCCAGACCAACTTCAACCGCCGGGTGGCCGCCGAACGGCAGGTGGCGGCGGTGCAGGCCGCCTACGACGCCAACACCGTCACGCTCGACCAGCTGCTCGACGCCCAGCGGCGGCGGGCCGAGGCGGAGAGCTCCTACTACCGGGCGCTCGTCGACTACAACCGGTCGATCTCGCAGCTCCACTACCGCAAGGGATCGCTCCTGGAATACAACGGCGTGTTCCTCGCCGAGGGCCCGTGGCCGGGCAAGGCCTACTTCGACGCCCACCGGCGGGCTCGGCAGCGGGACGCGAGCCTGTATCTCGACTACGGCCACTCGCGGCCGGGCGTGTTCAGCCGCGGCACCGTCACCCAGTCGTTCGAGTTGGTCGGCGCCGATGCCCGGCCGGTGCAGCTGCCGCCGATGGAGCCGGCCACCCGCCAGGACGAACTGCCGGCCAAGGAAGAGCTGCCGGCCGGCCCGTCGGCACCGGCCCCCGGTCCACCACCCGAACTCCTGCCGGCCCCGGCCTAACGCGTCAGCGGGGTCGCTCGAGGAACCCCTGGGCCTCGATCGCCGACCGCATCGCCCGGCCCTGGTTGATTTGCAGCGACAGCACCTGCCACTGCCGCTCGTTGACCGCCGCCCGGAGTGGCTTGGCGTCGAGTTCGGCCATCACCATCAGCACGAGATGCCGCCGCATGTTGGAGTCGGCCCGGCCGAGCGCCTGCGGGTCGTTCCGCAGCGGCGGCTCGTGGGCGAGCACCTCGGCGACGAGCGCGTCGTGCTGCCGCTGGTCGAGGCCCAGGGATTCGTCGAACTTCGCGATCGCCTCGAGCACCATCGCCCGCCACTGAAACGACCGCCGGGCCGCGTTCTCCGCGGCCAGGCAGGCCGCCTGCCGCTCATCCAAGACCGACGCGGTCGTGACCGCGAACAGCGAGCCTACGTCGAAGACGTTCCGCAGGCGATCCCGGCACGTCGTCACGTCCTGTTGGAACGCGTGCCAAGCCTTCTGACCGGCCTGGTCGTTCATGTCGATCTGGCGGCCGATGTAGGGCGATCGCACCGCCT
The DNA here is from genome assembly GCA_046075145.1 of Planctomycetota bacterium. Taxonomy (GTDB): domain Bacteria; phylum Planctomycetota; class Planctomycetia; order Pirellulales; family UBA1268; genus QWPN01. The sequence continues at coordinate 12,098 of JBJTPO010000025.1, read as the reverse complement.
CCACCTCGTGGGCAAAGCGGCGGGCGTCCGACTCGACGGCGAGGGCCAGCCGGCGCTGCTGCTCCTCGGTGAGCGTGCAGGCTGCCGCCATCCGGTCGATGCGCTTGCGGCCCAGGTCCCGGGCCCGCTCCAGGGCCGGCGAGGCCCTGGGGATGGTCGGTTCGGGGCCCGCCTCGTTCCGCAGCACCCAGCCGCCCCGTTGCTCGAACAGGTTGGCGTCGAAGTTGGCGCCGAGATCGATCAGGTGCGGCTGCCGCATGCCGCCGGCTTCGGGCCCCGCCTCGAGGATCACGTCGTCGTCGGTCGCGGCGGCCGCCCCGCCGACGACGAGCACCGCCGCCAGCGGTGCGAGGAGAGATCGCACGCACCACCTGGCCATCGGCGCGCCGCTCATTGGCTCCACCATGGATCGCTCTGCTGGATGCCCTGACCATCGAGGTGGAGATTGAAGCCCTGTCCCAGGAGCCTCGCGCCGGCGGCCCGGCACCACGCCTCCCAGGCCGCCACCTGGTCAGGAGCCAGATGGGGTACGATCGCGTCGGCGGCGTCATCGGGGGCCGGCGGATAGTCGTTGACCCGCATATCGCCCCGGTTGCCGAGTTCGCGGGTCCATTGGGGCCGCCATGAGCGGGCCAGATCCGCCTCGATCTTTTCTCGCTGGTCGGCCGAAAGGTCGAGTTGCCGGTCGATCCGCGCCAGGATCGCCAGCCGCGCCGCCTCGGCCCGGCGGGCCTCCCGCCGCTCCACCTCCGCCCGGTAGGCCGCGAACTCCGCCGGGTCGGCCAGCGGCTCGAGGGCCTTCTCCAGCCGGCCGCGGGTCTCCCGCCGGGGATCGAACTCATCGCGGCCGAGCTGGCCGTTGAACTGGCGCTCGGTGAATCCCCGGGCCGCGGCGGTCACGGCTTCCCGGCCGGCCGCCATGATCTGCCGCCGGGCGGCTGCGTCGAGGCCGCCGCAGCACCGCCGGATCAACTCGAGCTCGCTGTTGAGAACCGGCTGGAACATCCGCTCCAGCTGCTTGGCGTGCTGCTCGATCTGCTGCCGCTGCTGGCGGTCGGCCGCCGGCGGAGGGGCCGGCATCGGGGCGATCGCCTTCACCCCCTGCTGCAAGAGCCAGCCGAGCGCCCGGGCATCCCGCTCGGCGGCCGCCTTCGCCGCCGCCGCGGCGGCGTCATCACCCCGACCGGCCGACGGCAGGAGGATCGTGTTCACCGCCAGGACGACCCACGCGGCTGCGCCACATCTCGCATGCATGCGGCTCACCGCTCGTAGATCGGGAGGAACTTGTAGTTCACCGCCAGCGACAACAGCGACAACGACGTGTCGACCGTGCCGCCGAAGCCGCTGCCGCGGCCCATGAAGCCCGAGAAACTTCCGTCCTTGCCCTGCATCTTCTTGAGTTCCTGGACGAGGCCGTCGTTCCATTTGGCCCAGGCGTCGACGTCGCCCTGGAACAGGGCCTGGGCCCGGTAGTAACGGGTGTAGGTCGGATAGCCCTCCATCGACGACTGCGGGTCACGGCTACGGCCCTTCAAGTAGGCCAGCGCCTTCTCGTACTGGGGCAGTTCCTTCTCCCGGGCGATCGCGTAGACGAGCACGGCGATGCTGGTGACGGCGTCGCTGCCACCGCCCGCCCCGCCTGAGTAGCCGACCTGGCCGTTCGATCCGGTCATGGATACGTAGTACTTGATCGCCCGGTCGATCGTCTCGTCGGGCACCTCGATGCCCGCGTTGCGGGCGCCCAGGAGGCCCATCATCACCGCGCCCGAGACCGAGGTGTCGGCGTCGCGGGCGTCGGGCGAATACCGCCAGGCACCGTGCGGGTTCTTCTTCGCGGAGGTCACGGCACATCGCACCGCCAACTCCAGGGCCTGCCCGAGCGAGCGGCCCGCACCCGGACCCTTGGGGCTGCCCGGCTCGTCCCACAGCGTCCGGTCGTCGACGGTGCCATACGCCTCGGCGAGGGCCAGCATGGCGAAGCCGTGCTGATACATGCTGTCGTGGCCGCCGCCGGCGGCCAGGAAGCCGGTGTCGGGATCCTGCTCGACGATCATGCTCCGCAGGGCCTTGCGGATCGGGAGCCGGTACGGTCCGAAGTTGGGATCCTCGCCCGAGGCCAGAAGCACCATCACCGCCATGCCGGTAACGCCGGGCCCGGCCTGCCCGTCCTTCCAGCCGCCCGACGCATCCTGGGTCTTGAGCAGGTGGCGGACCCCGGCGTCGTAGATCTCGCGGACATCGCGGGGCACCGGATCGCCGTAGCGCACCAGCGGCCCCTCGGCCGCCGCTGATCCGGCGACGATCACCATCCAGACGATGGCCAGCAGGCCGGCGACCTCGAGGCGAAGGTTCCAGGCGGCGCCGGCCGGCGGTGACGGGGTGCGCTGCATCAGGGAACCTCCTCGCCGGTCGCCATGGTCTGGGCCTCCAGAATACCCTGCTCGACGAGCAGCCGTTCGATCGACTCGCGGAGCCCGGCCTGCGCCATGCGTCGCTCGAGTTCGGCCCACTGCCGCGGATCGAGGAGCGGACGCACGGCCCGCTCACCCGCCCGGCCCAATCGGGCCAGCACCAGCATCGCGTGGAAGCTCGTGGGATCCCGGGCCGCCGGGGCGTCGTCAAACACCGCCAAGGGCGGCACCTCCGCCAGCAGCAAGTCCACGAGCGCCTGGTGCTGCCGCCGCGAGAGCCCGAGGGCGGCCTCGTCGAGTTGGCCGAGCACGAGCCGGACCATCGCCTCCCAGCGGGTCGCCCTGCGGCCGGTGACCCAGTCGGCCAGCCGGCGCCGCTGGTCGGGATCGAGCATCCCGATCCCGACTGCCGCCGAGAGCGACCCCTGCTGGAATGCCCGCTCGATCAGTCCGCGGCACCGGAGCGCGTCTTGGTGCAGCGCCTGGATTCGCTGCTGTTCCAGCGGCATCCGCTGCCGGGCGATCCGCTGGCCTGCGTAGGTCCGCCGAACCGCGTCGATCTCGCCGGCGATCCGATTCAGGTCACTCGCCAGCGCCAGGTCGATCGCCTGACGCTGCGCGGGTGAGAGCCCGCAGACCTGCTCCAGACGCATGAGCCTGGTCGCACCGCGGCCGCGGAGTTCGGCCAGCTTGCCGAGCACGCCGTCGTCGGGGTTCGACAATGCCTCACGGATCACGACCGCGTCATTGATGACGACCGCCCGGGCGGTCCGCGCGCGGCCGAAGACCTGCTGGTCGAAGAGCAAACCCAGGTCGAAATCGCCGGCATTGGCCTGGCCCATCACCGGGATGGCGGCCGGCGCAAAGCGCACGGTTTCAGCAGGCTGCGGGCCGTCGGGCACGACGCCGACCTGGTCGTCGACCGCCCGTACCCCCGGGCCGCAGGCTGTCATGACCAGGCATGCCGCCAGGCCCAAGGCCCACCCGCGACCATGGCTCAGTCGCCGGCGCCTCATCTGGGGGCCTCCACCGCCCGCTCCCGCCAGGTGGCGAAGGCCTAGGGATCGAGCGCGGCAGCGACCGCATCGGCCACTCCCACTGGCAGGCGGGCGAACGTGATCCGCTGCCGGAGCGCCGTCGCGGCCACGCCCTCCCATTCGGGCCGCCACCGCTGGGCCATGGCAGCGACCAGAGCTTGCCGCTGGTCGTCGTCGAGCCAGGCGTCACGATCGACGGTCTCGACGATCACGGCGATCGCGGCCGCCTTGCGCCGTGCGACGCGGCTGGCAACCTCCTCCGCGTACACCACGGCCACCTCCGGGCCGGCCGCCTCCTCGAGCGCCTGCTCGAGCACCTGCTCCACGCCATTGGCCAGCGGCGAGCGGCCGGCCGCCTGATCCTCGACCGCCGCCCGGCCCGCCTTCAGGACCGCCGCCCGCTGGGCGGGCTGAAGCTCGGGACACGCCTCCCGCACCCGCGACAACTCCCGCACGAGCATGCTTTCCGCCCGCGCCCGACGGGCCTGGGCAAGCCTGAACTGGGCCGGCTGACCCGCCTGGGCTTGTGGTTCGACCGGCGGCGCCGCGGCCGCGGCGCACTCGCCCCACCAAGGATCACCAGCGGGGGCGCCGCCCGCGAACGCATCGCCCGCCAAGACCGCGACCCCGTTGCCCTGCACCTGAAAGTTGCCCTGCACCTGAACCTGGATCCCACCCGCGGCCTCGATGCGCAGCGGCACCTGGCCGCGTACCGGCGCCGGCAGGCAGGCCGCCGCCAGCGCCGCCACGGCGAACGGAGCCAGGCGGCTGCCCGGGATGATCATGGCCGTTCCTTCTCGAGCCGGTTGAAGTAGGCGCCGAGGCCGGAGCGAAACTCATCCGGCAGGACGCGACCGGAGACGCCGGTCACCTGCTCGTCCTCTCCGCCGGAAGCGGCCGCCGAGCGGTTGCCCGCCCCGACGAGCGCGAGCGCCGAGTCGCTCGTGGTGCCGGTCGCACCGCCGCCCGGCGTGCCTCCACCGCGGCCACCGCCTCCACCACCGTTGGAGCTGGCGGCCTGGGCGGCGAGCAGCCACTCGATGGCCTCCGTCTCGGCGCCGATCGCCTTGGAGCCGGTGTCGGGGGAGCCGAGGATGTCGGCCGCCTCCACCATCACCTCCTCCACTCTGTCGAACAGCCCGATCTCCTGCGCAAACTGCCGCTCGCCGTCGGGCTCCTCGAGCAGCCGGTCGACGATGTCCACGACCCTGTCGGCGAGCCCCGCCTGCCGGTCGGCGAGCGCCGCAGCCGTGGCGCGGAACGCCTCCGCATCGACGGCATCCTTTGCCTGCTGGGCCACCCGGGTCTCCTCGCGGAGATTCACCTCCTCCTCGAGGATCTTCATCGTCTCGAGCACCACCTCGGGTGGCACGCTCTCGCGCTGTTCTCCCTCACCCTCGCCGCCACCGCCGCCATCCTGCGGCGGCACCAGGTCATCGGCCAGCCGGTCGAAGGTGTCGGACCAGAACTCCGCCTGGGTGATCGACATGCCGGCCTTGGTGGCGACGTCGTCGGCCAGCTGCCGCAGGCTTCCCAGGGCGTCGAGATCCTTCATCTCCTCGAGCACCGTGCGGAATGCGGGCAGCTGCCGGCGATCGAGGTAGGCCTGCATGTCGTCCATCAACGCCGAGACCTTTTCGGTCTCCCGCTCGGTCAGTTCACGAACGCCGCCGATCGCCTCGTCGATCTTGGCCGGCCGCTCTTCGGTGGCGACGAAGGCCTCGGCGGCCAAGCCGGCGAGGCGGCCGCCGATCGACGCCTGCTCGCGGGAGGCGAGCTTGAACCGCTTGACGAAGGTGCTGCCCTCGAGCCGGGCCATCACGGCCGCCAGTTCGTCGGCCACCTTGGCGAACTCCTCGAGCAGCGCCTCCTGCCTGGCGATCGCCTCGTCGAGCGCCTCGTCGGCCGGCGGCTCGGGCTCGCCCGCCTCGCCCGGTGGCTTCGGCTTGGAGACGCCCGCCTGCGTGGAAGGCAGGCCGAGCCGGCCCTGACCCCCGCCCCCCGGCGGCTGCTCGCCCCCGGCGTCCGGATCCTTGGGCGGCTGCGACGACTCCTTGTCGACGACCTGCGGGATCGGTGGCGCGGTCTGGCCCGGCTCGCCGCCCTGGCCGCCACCCGGCTTGCTCCGGTCCTCGCCCGCCCGCGGCGGCGGCTCGCCCTGCTCGCCGGGCTGGCTCTGACCGGGCTCACCGGCGAGCTGTCCTTCCCGGGGCTCGCCCGGCTGGGAGGGCCCTTCTTGCGGCTGACCGGCTTGCGCCTGGCCGGCTTCACCCTGCTTCCCCTGGCCCGCGGTCGCCACCTTCGCCGCCGCAGCCTGCTCGAGCAGTTCCGCGACGCTCGGCATCCGGTTCTCCGCGATGTCGGCGAGGGCCTGGATGTCCTCCGCGAGTTGCTCCAGCGTACCGGCCTCGAAGTCCGGATTCTTCATCGCCTCGCGGACAAGCTTGCCTCCCTCCTCGACGAGCCGTTCGAGCCGGCGGGCGTTGGCGTCCTCGGCGGCGGCCTGCCCCGCCAGCCGACCCCGCACATCCTCGTCCAGGAGCCGCTCGGCGGGCAGCTCCCGCAGCTCCTTGTTGTTGGCCAACAGCGCCATCTCGCGGTCGCGCACCTCGCTGGCCCGCTGGCGGAACTGCGCCAGCCGCGTGTTGAGCACGAGTGCGTGCTCCGCCTTGTCCACCACGTAGATCAAGAGCGGTGTCGAGACCGCCCGCGGCCGGCCCGGCTTGTAGTCCTCGGCGAAGGCCCGGAGGAAAATCGGCTGCGGGGTGATGCCGAGCGCGGCCGGACAGAACGTGGCCACGGCCTCGATCGCCTCCATGTCGCTGCCGCCGGCCTTGAGCAGCCGCTCGCCGCGGGTGCGGGCCGCGGGGTCGTCGCTGCCGCCCCACTCGGCCAGCCCCTCCCACTCGAGACCCACGCGGCGGATGCCGAAGTCATCTCGGACGTCGATGCGGAAACGGAGCGTGTCGGTGTCGAGCAGCACGTCGCGGTTGGGTGGCAGGTCGAGCGGCACCACCGTGGGCGCTTCGTCGGGCTTGGGAGCGATCGACAGCACGAGCGGGCGGCTGCCATCGAGGCCATGGTCGTCCCGCCAGGTGAGCGTCACCGTCTCGGGCCCGGTCACGGGCCGCGCCGGCGTCCGGAGGACATCACCGGCCGGCGTGACCGGCGCGCCGTCGATGGTCGCGGCTGCGAGCGGGCGATCCGCGGTCGCCACGAGCACCAGCTCGCTGCCCTCGACCGGCGCCAGCGTGCCGCCGCGGACCTCCTGCCGGATCAGGTCGGGGCGGCCGAGATACTCGGGCAACTCGAGCTCGGCGACGAGATTCCTGATCTCCGGCCTGTTCATCGGCTCGAGCCGGGTCTTCTGCCGCCAGTCGCCCGCGGCCACCGCCACGGCCGCCGGTTCGAGTTGGGGCGGCAACGCGAAGGCATAGCGATCACCCCCGAGGCCGGCCTCGAGCCGCTCCTGCCCGCCGATCCGAACCGTGGCCCGGCCGGGCTTCGAGCGGGTCGCCGCTGTCAGCCGCAGTTCCACCTCCGCGGCCTCACCCCGCGGCACCACGATCGTCTCGGGCAAGGGCTCGAGCCGCGCGAACGTAAACCGCTCCACGGGCCACCACGGTGCGAGGAATCGCTGCCAGGCGTTGGCGGCGGCATCGGGCACGGCCAGCGCCGCCGCGATGGCCAGGCAGGCCGGCACGGCGGCCGCCAGCATCCAGGCCCTGTGCCGTGGCCGCGGCACGGCCTGATCGAGGTCGAACGTGCCCGCCCGCTCGGCCACCTGCCCGATGGCCGCCTCACACAGCGCCCGCGAGCGATCGCCCAGACCGGTCGGCGACTCGGCCGACCGGACGAGCTCGATGATGCCGAGGAGTTGGTCGCCGATGCCGGGGAACCGCCGGCTGATCAGCCGCGCCAGCTGCTCGAGCCCGCGCTGACCCCAGATCCAGCGGTGGAACGCGACCGGGATCGCGGCACAGGCGGCCACCGCCCCGAGAAACGCCGCCAGCCGCACGCCGGCCGGCGTCTCGGTGATCCGGTCGAGGGCGAACACGGCCAGGTAGCCGACCAGCACGCCGAACAGGGCGCCCGAGATCGCCTCGAGGAGCTTGATCCGCCAGACCCGCCCGCGGAAGACGTAGAGCCGCCGCTCGAGGGCTGCCGGCAGCGTGATGGGACCCTGCTCGCCACGTCGCTCGTCAGGCAGCTTCTCACCCATCGTGGCGCTCCTCCTCAATCAGCGGGTTCGAGCAGGAGGCTCGTTCCCTGCACTCGATCGGCCCGCGACCGTCCCCTGCATTGTCGCCTCCACCACGGCCGCCGTCATCTCCCGTCCGCCCACTCCCGACCCGGCCGGCCTCCCGGCCACGGCCCACGGCCAGGCTGTCAGACGAGTCCCTGTCGCTTGCGGCCCACCCAGAACAGGCCCAGGAGCCCGACCAGCGACGCGGCCGCCAGCGGATGGCACCAGATCTGCAGCCGCCGGACTTCCGGGGGCGGCTCCGGCAGGGCGGCCAGCGCTGCGATCAGGCCTGCGACCGCCTCCTGCGGCACGACCTGGCCCCGGGTCACCTGGGCGATCTCGGCCAGCACCTCCGGCCGGGCCACGGCTCCGATCCCCTCCTCGGCCGAGCCCTGCACGAAGAACGAGGCGGCCAGCGTGTCGGCTGTCTCGCGGCAGGTGAGCGTCACCTCGTGGCGGCCCGGCTCACGGGGCGTGAAGCTCGCGGCGAACACGCCCCACTCCGAGTCGCCCGCCGGGGGCAGAAATCGCATCGTCTCCACCTTCCCCGACGGCGCCGTGATCCGCGCGGCCACTTGGCCGCGCACCAGCGGCTCGCCCGACGCCGTCGCGACGCGGGCGTCGAGCGCGAGCGACTGGCCGAGTTCGGGCTGCTCCGGCGCGAAGGAGAGGCTCATCCGCTCCCCTTTGGCCATGTTCCGCCGGTAGGCCATCCACCGGACCACCTGGCCCCAGAACCGGTAGTGGTACTTGTCCTCGACGCCCTTCCGCCACCGCCAGGCGCCGTCGGTGGCCATGTAGAGCACCTTGCCGGCGCCGAAGGTGCGGGTGACCAAGAGCGGAATCCGGCCGTACTCGTTGCCCGCGTCCTCATGCACGGCGAGCACCTCGCTGCCCGCCTTGGCCCTGAGCACCGGGCCATACCATTGGCCTCCGGGCAGGCTCTCCCAGACGGCGGTGTTCTCGCCCCCGGAGTCGGCGAGCTTCGTCAGCAGGCTCTTGCCGCCCACCTCCGTCAGCACCAGCCGGCGCGGACCCTCGGTCGAGGTGCCGCCGGGGCTGGCCGTGTCGATGACCACCGGGCAGAGGTCCTCGAGCGCGGTTCCGACGAGCGACGCCTGCTCGCCCCGCAACCCCGGCATGAACACCAGCCCGCTGGCCTGGTACTCGACGAGCCCCTTGAGCAGCCGGCAGTCGTCCTCGGTCAGCTGGCCCGCGACCACCCCCACGTCGCCGAGGAACACGACGTCATACTTCGCGAGCGCGTCGAGGCCGGACGGGAACGACTCGATGTAGTCCTTGTTGCCTCCGCCGCGCTTGCTCAGGCCGGGTTGGAAGAGCAGGCAGGAGACCTCCACGCCCGGATCGCGGGACAGCGCGTTGCGGAGATAGCGATACTCCCACCGCGGCACGCTCTCCACCACCAGCACCTTGAGCTGCTCCTGCCGGATCGCGATCGGCGCGGTGCGGGCGTTGTTGTCGGGCAGCAGTTCGCCGGGCTGCTCCGGCAGCGTGAGCGTCAGCGTGTAATCGCCCTCGGCCGGCGGCGACCAGTAGATCCAGTCGGTGACGTCAGCCATCGGCGGCAGTCGGACATCCTTGCGCACGGTCTCGCCGGCGCTCGTGGCCAGCGTCACCGGCACGACACGCTCCGTCGGCAGCGACGAGCGGATCGTGAACGGGACGCGGACCGGCTTGCCGGTCACGCCCATGGTGGGGCAGTCGAGGCTCGCGAGTTCCACGTCGGGAAGCCTGCTCTGGCTGCCGGCCGGCACGGCGAACACGGGCACCTGCGTGAGCCGCAGCCGGCGGGCCGCCTCGAGTGGCGAGGCCCCCTCGTTCCAGTCGCCGTCGCTGGCGAGCACCACCGCCCGCAGGCTGCCGAACCGCTCGGCCACGGAGGCCAGGGGGCCACCGAGATCCGTGGCGGATGCCTCGGGCGCGGCCGAGAAGGTTTCGACGACCACCCGGTAGCGTTTCTCGAGCGGCCGCCAGAAGTCGCTCGCCGACAGCTCGGCCACCGCCTCGCGCCGCGATGTGGGCGCGGCGGCCGCGGCCACGACGTCGCGGGTGTCCATGCTCCGCGAGCCGTCCACCAGCACCGCCACCACCGGCTTCTCGTCGGGCCGGAACTCCTCGACCCACTCGGGCTGGTTGAGGAGCGTGGCCACGAGGCCCGCGATCACCACCCGCAGGAGTTCCACCAGGCCCGTGCCGGCCGCGTAGCCGCTGCGCCGCCAGGTCAGGAAGGCCACCACCACGACGGCCGCCACGAGCACCGCCGAGATCAGGATCGTCCAGGGAGTGGTGAAGAACCGCAGTCCCTCGAAGCCGGTGGCGGCGATCATGCGGCGGCCTCCGTGAGGGAGGGCGTCGCCTGCGGCGCCGGCCTGCGGCGGGGCAGGCTCAACAGCCCCTCGCCGACGAGCGCCAGGAGCATCGCGATCAGGAAGGCCCGCCAGATCTCCTGTACGATGCTGTCAGCGCGGCCGGCACGGCCCTCGACGCGCGTGTAGGAGAGGCCGCGAAACAGCCCGTCGATCCGCTCGGGCGAGGCGATCGGCGCCAGATCCTCCGCCGCTGGCCGATTGATGGCCACCAGCCGCCCCGCCGACGAATACACACCGGCCTGCCCGGCCGCTTCCGCGCCCGCACCGCCGGCCGGGCCGGCCAGCCGCTCCCAGCGGGCGTCGGGCTCGCCCGCGGCCAACAGAGCGCTCGCGGCGGGCCCGGCCTCGATCTGCCGCGCGCCGGCCAAGGGCTCGAGGCCCCGCTCGATCAGCCGCTGGAGCAGGGCATACAGGACGATGCCTTCGCTGGCGAGCGACGAGTCCCGCGGCCGCGGCAGCGTCGCGCAGAAGTAGACGCCGCGGCCGTCGGGCAACCGGGCCACCAGCGACAGGCCGTCGGCGAGCGTCGCCAGCGGCACGATCTCGCCGCCGAGCCCGCAGGAGCGCCGCACCTCGAGCTCGCCCACCGGCAGCGCGCCGCTGGCGAGCGTGTTGGCGAGGATGTCCTCGTCGCTTCGCCACTGCTCCGGTTTGAGGGCCTGCGGATGCGCGAGCCACTCGCCCCACGACACGCCGGCGAACGTGGTGCCCTGAGCGTCCTCGGGTGGAAAGAAGATCACCTGCCCGCCGCGGGCGATGAAGTCGTCGACGAGCTGCGCCTCATCAGCCTCTGGCAGCTGCCCCTGCCAGATCAGCGCCGCCGCTTCGCTCCACGGTGCGGTCGCCAGACCCGCCCGGGGCACGCTCTCCGCCCGGGCCGCCAGCTCCTTGCTCGGCGGGATCGAGGCGGCCAGCTCGAGCACCCGGCCGGCCGCGGCCTCCTCGGCCACCACCAGCGCCAGCCGCGGGGGCGGATCGTCGAACACGAAGTAGAAGTCGTTGTCGGCCTCGCAGGTGTCGGCGGGGATCGAGACCCGGCCGAACCCCCGGGCCGAGTCGCCCCGCCCCAAGGGCAGGGCGTGGTTGGCGAGCACCGCCTCGCGGCCGGAGAGCTCGACATCCACGGTGGTCATCACCCCGCCGATCTCGAACTTCAAGGGCAGGGTGACCGGGTCGCCGGAATCCTGCCGGGTCGCCACCACGCTGACGAGCAGTTCCCGTGCCTCGCCCCGCCGCTCGAGCCGGGCCTCGGTGACCCGCACGGCGACGTTGCCGGCCGGGGGCGAGTCGAAGGACACCAGCTGGAAGCGGACCTGCTGCGGCAGCTTGGCGAAGGCGTCCCGCAGGCCGGCCCAGCCGCCGTCGTCGATCCCCCAGTCGTTCATCCGCCCGTCGGAGCAGATCCAGACCTCGGCGGTGCCGGCGGCGTTGTCGCGGATGTGGTCGTAGGTGGCCTGCAGCATCCCGGGGATGTCGGCTTGGGCGGCGACCGGCCCGGCGGCCGACAGGTCCTCGAGCGCCGCCGGCGGCACCTCGACGAGCTTGTCGCCCTCCACCAGCAGGCACCGCTGGGGGGCGAGCGTGGCGAGCGTCTCGGCCAGCTGCCGCCGGCCGGTGGCGAGCTTCGTCTCCGGCGCCGCCGGGTCGCGGGCCTGCATGGAAGGGCTGCGGTCGAGCACCACGATCGCCGTGTCGGGCCGCGCCCCGCCGGCCAGGGCCAGCCAGCCGCGCGACAGCGGCCGGCCGATCGCCAGGATCACCGCCGCCACCGCCAGCATCCGCAGGAGCATGATCAGCCAGTGCCGCAGCTTCGAGTAGCCGCTCGACATCGCCCGGGCCGCCAGCAGAAACCGCATCGCCGCCCACGGCACCGTCTGGAACCGCCGCTGGTTGATCAGGTGGATGATGAGCGGCAGCGCCACCAGGGGCAGCGCCACGAGTACCCAGGGCTGGAGGGACGTCATCGCAGGCCCCTCGCCGCGGCGCGGCCCACGAGGAACCGGGCCAGCACCTG
>JBJTPO010000024.1:0-2238 GCA_046075145.1 Planctomycetota bacterium | reverse complement strand
TCAACCCGCTCAACAACCGCGGCGAGGACGCGCTGGCGATCGGCGAACTCGACGAGTACGGCGGTCACTGCGGCCGGGCCGACGACTACCACTACCACGTCGCGCCCGTGCACCTCGAAAAGGTCGTCGGCAAGGGGTTGCCGATCGCCTACGCCCTCGACGGCTACCCGGTGTACGGCCGGACCGAACCCGACGGGTCGCCGGTCAAGCCGCTCGACGCCCTCGGCGGACACGACGACGGCCAGGGGGGCTACCACTACCACGCGCTCGAGGAGTATCCGCATCTGATCGGGGGTTTCCGCGGCGAGGTGGTGGAGCGGGACGGCCAGGTCGACCCGCAGCCCCGGGCGCAAGGCGTGCGCGAGGCGCTTGGGCCGCTGCGGGGCGCCACGATCGTGGGATTCGAGTCGCCCGCGTCCGACACCCGGAAGGTGGTCTACGAGGTCGGCGGTCGGCGCGGCTCGATCGAATACACCGTCGCCCAGGACGGCTCGGTGCGGTTCACGTTCACCGAACCATCCGGCCGTACAACCACCGAGTCGTTCACGCCCCGCACCCGCGGCCCGGGCAGTGGCGGCCGACCCGATGGTGGCGGCCCGCCCCGCCCCGGCGAGCGCCCTCCGCGCGGCCCCGCGGCCGGCGGCCCGCCCCAACCGCAGCCCGCCCGGCTCGCGTCCCGGGAAATCACCGTCACGAGTCCGGCCTTCGGCGCGGGCGATCTCCTGCCGGTGGAGTTCACGTGCGACGGTGCCGGCCTCTCGCCCCCCGTCGAATGGCAGTCCGGCCCGGACGGCACGCAGTCGTACGCGATCTCGCTCTGGCACGAGTCGCCCGACGGCGTGAAGTCGTACTGGGTGGTCTACGACATTCCGGCAACCGTCACGAAGCTGCCCAAGGATTCGCGGTTGATCGGCACCCTCGGGCTCAACGGGAAGCGGCGCGCCGGCTACGACCCGATGTGCTCGAAGGGCCCCGGCCGGAAGGACTACCACATCACGGTCTACGCGCTCTCGTCGCGACCACAGCTCGAGCCCGGCTCCGCCACCCGCGAGGCCCTCCTGGACGCGATCAAGAGTACGGCCCTGGCGGAAGGCACCCTCACCTACTCCTCCGAACGGAAGCCCCGACCGTGAAGCGATTCGCATGGTCGATCCTGGCGATCGCGTCGCTCCTGCCGCTCGCGGCGCCGGCCTCCGCCGCGGCACGGCGGCCGCCGAACGTCGTCGTGATCCTGATGGACGACATGGGCTGGCGGGACGTGGGCTTCATGGGCAACTCGTTCGTGGAGACGCCCACCATCGACCGCCTCGCGGCGGAGGGCGTGGTGTTCACGCAGTCGTATGCCAGCGCCCCCAACTGCGCGCCGACCCGCGCCTGCCTGATGTCGGGGCAGCTCACGCCGCGGCATGGCATCTACACCGTCGTCGATCCGCGGCAGCCGGCCGGCTCACCCTGGCACAAGCTCGTCGGCGCCCACAGCGAATCGGAACTGGCGACGGAGGTGGTGACGCTCCCGGAGGCGCTCAAGCCGGCGGGCTACGCAACCGGTTTTTTTGGAATGTGGAACTTGGGTCGCGGCCGCACCGGGCCGCGGACGCCGGGCGGGCAGGGCTTCGACACGGTGGTGTTTCCGGAGAACCTGGGCTTCGCCAAAGACGCCTACTTCGACGGCGAGGGCCGCTACCTCAGCGACCGGCTGACCGATGCGGTGGTCGAGTTCATCGACGAGCATCGCGAAGGGCCGTTCTTCGTCTACCTGGCCGACCACGCGGTGCACGCGCCCTATGAGCCGAAGCCCGACCTGCTGGCGAAGTACGTGAAGAAGGCGGCGGCGGGCACCGACCGCCGCGACGACCCCGCCTACGCGGCCACGATCGAGGCGGTCGATCAATGCGTGGGCCGGATCCTGGCGACGCTCAAAGACCGCGGGCTCGCCGACGAAACCTACGTGATCTTCACGAGCGACAACGGCGGCACGGCCCAATACACGCCCCCGCTCAGGGGCTCCAAGGGGCAGCTCTACGAGGGGGGCATCCGCGTACCGCTGGTGGTGGCGGGGCCGAGCGTGGCCAAGCCCGGCACGAAAAGCGCCGCGCCGGTGGCGAGCATCGACCTCTATCCCACGCTCCTGGAACTCGCCGGGGCGACCGCGCCCGCCGGGCAGGTGCTCGACGGTGTGAGCTGGGCCGGCGTCCTGCGGGGCGATCCGCCGCCCGCCCGGGAGCGGATGGTTTGGCA
>JBJTPO010000023.1:0-8000 GCA_046075145.1 Planctomycetota bacterium | reverse complement strand
GCGCGGTGTCGATGCAATGGGCCAGGAGGTCGCCGGTCACGCCGCTGCCGGCGGCCGCGGCGTCGAGCCGCCAGAGGGCGGCTCCGCCCTGGGGCAGGTCGGCGTTGATCGTCCAGTCCTGGAGAAACTCCGCCCGGTAATGGAACACGCGGCCGAGCCGGCCCGAGTCGATCAACTGCTTGGCGAAGGTGACCGCGGGAATGCGGCGATAGTTGTACCAGACGGTGTTGGGCACGCCCGCCTTCTCGACGGCGGCGCACATCCGCTCTCCCTCGGCCGTGTCCATCGAGAGGGGTTTCTCGCAGAGGATCGCCTTGCCGTGCTTGGCGGCCTCGATCGCGATCTCGGCATGGAGGTTGTTGGGGGTGCAGATGTCGATCGCGTCGATGTCGTCGGCGGCCACGAGCTTCCGCCAATCGGTCTCGACCCGCTGGTAGCCCCAGCGGTCGGCGAAGGCCTGGGCCTTGCCGGGGTCGCGGGCCGCGACCGCCTGCAATACAGGGAGATATTCGAGGTCAAAAAAATCCTTGACGCGGTTGTAGCCGTTGGAGTGGGCCCGGCCCATGAAGCCGTAGCCGATCATGCCGATGCGGAGGGGTTTGGCCATTGGGAGATGCTGCCTTTCAGTTCCAGCCGTGCGCGTCGCGGACGGCGAGCATGGTCTTGAGGATGGTGTTCCAGGTGTGCGGGTCTTCCAGGGTGGCGTTGGGGAACATGCAGCCGTCCCAGCAGATGTGGTGGATGCCGCGGGCGGCGGCGCCCTCGAGCCAGAGGCCGGAGCACTTCACGATGTCGAGCTTGCCGGCGGGATCGTCGGCCCGGCAGTGCTTGCCCGTCTTGTCGTGGGAGCCGGCGCCATGCACCTGGCCGTCGTTTTGCGCCACGTGGAAATCGATCGTCCAGGGACGGAGCTTGGCCACCATCGCCGCGTAGGCCGGCCAGAACTCGGCCTCGCTGTAGCCGGGCTGCACCAGGGCGTGCTCGGGGGCGTTGTAGCCGAGCAGGTAGAGGTAGGTGTGGGCGAGATCCGCCTGGAAGCCGAGCGACTCGGGCATCCCGACCGCTTCCATGAGGTCCAGCATGTCCTTCCAGGAGTGCATCCCCGCCCAGCAGATCTCCCCCTCGGCCGCCAGCCGCTGGCCGTGATCCTTGGCGATCGTCGCCGCCTCGCGGAAGGTCTCGGCGATCTTCGCCGTGTTGGCCTGCGGATTTTCCCGCCACTTGCCCACGCCGAACTCGGCCGAGTCGATCCGGATCACGCCATACTTTCGCACGCCCCGCCGCTCGAACAGGTTCGCGATCCGGCAGGCCATCCTCACGGCCGAGAGAAACTTCTCCCGGGCCGCCGCGTCGCCCATCGCCGAGTCGCCCACCGTGCCGGGCCAGACGGGGGCCACGAGCGACCCCACGGCGAAGCCGTAGGAGGCGATCGTGTCGGCGATCGAGTTGATTTCGGCGTCGCTGGCCTCGGGGTTCGTGTGTGGGAGGAACAGGAAGTAGTCGATGCCGTCGAACTTCTGGCCGTCCACCTCGGCGGCAGCCGTCAGCTGGAGCATCCGCTCGAGCGAGATGGGCGGCTCCTGGCCGGGATCTGTGCCCTTGCCGACGAGGCCGGGCCACATTGCGTTGTGGAGCTTGGGGAGCGGGTGCGCGGGCATGATGCGTTGGTTCTCGCTGTGGCTCGGTGAAGTCAGTCTTGTGGGGCGCAGGCTCGAGGTTGCCCGTGCCATCTCGCCGGACGCTCCCTTCGCACATCCCGTGCTCCGGTCGCTCGACGGAAACCGCCCTTCGCCATCCTGGCTCCGGCCGCTTTCCAACGCCGCTCGATTGGCACGGGCAACCCCGAGCGGACAAATCTCAACCGGGGACTGTCCCCTACCTCAACCGGGGACTGTCCCCTTTCCTCGCTTCGGTTCATGACGTCCTTCCGTGCAGGGGCAGATCGTCGTGGACGTCGGGGCCGAAGTAGCGGAGGGCGACGAGCGGACCGGGGCCGGTGTTCTCCACCACGTAGCCCGCCGCGGCGGCGTCGGCCGAGATGAAGAGCTCGTCAGCCGTCATCTGGCCGAACCGGATCAGCGTGGGCGTGGCCACCTCGTGAACGCCCACCTTCCCCTCGCCCTGGACCGTGATCCAGCCGCTGGCGCCCGCGTCCTTGACCGTGACCTTGGCGCCCGGCTCGAGGGTGAGCTCCTTGGCGCTGAACAGCTGCCGGCCGTCCACGCGGCCGTAGACGATCCAGCGGTCGGTGGCGACCGAGGTGCTCCGCTTCTCGTCCACGATCGGCTGCAGGTAGTTCGACTCCTTGAAGTGGGTGTCGACGTTCTTCTCCCAGTCGAGCTGGCCGATGATGAAGTCGAGGTCGTGGTGCTTCTCCTTCGGCATGTCCTTGACGAGCAGGCTCCAGGGCACCGCCCGCCCCTCGACGAGCGACTGGAACATCGAGAACACGTCGCTGCCCCACTGGGGCTCGTAGGTCAGGAGCGAGCCCGGCGCGTGGAGCACGCCGGGCGGGATCAGCCAGCCGGTGCCCCGCTCCAGCCGGTAGGCCTTGGCCAGATCGATGATCCCGTTGTCGCCGCGGTTCCAGTTCTCGAGGCAGCGGCGGACGTCGGCCTTCGTGGTGCCGGGCTCCAGCCCCATGAAGGTGTAGGGGAAGTGGTTGTCGCAGTTGTTGTATTGCGGCGGGAAGTAGTAGCTCTCAGGCTTGCCCTCCTGCCCCACGAGCTTGGCGTCGTCGAACGACTGGTGCATGTGGTGCGGGATCGGCCCCATGTTGTCGAAGAACTTCGAATACACGGGCCACTTTTTGTAGGCGTCCCAGATTGATTTGCCGACGAGCCGCCCCTTGCCCTCGGCGACGGCGTCCTTGAGCAGGAACCGCTCCCCGTCGAACACGCACCACGACAGCCCCTCGTCGGGTACGCGGCCCTCGTTGGCCGCCTCGGTCGTGCTTGCGAACCACCGCTCGTCGATCCCGCCGCGATCGAGCCCGTAGGCGTAGTAGTCGTCAGGATGGAGGCGGACCCGCTTGCCTGGATGGAGAAAACTGCGCGGCACCCAGGTGGGCGAGAGCCGGAGGATGCCCTTGCCGGCCTCGAGTGCCCTGTCGAGGGCAGAGCCGACGTTCTTGGCTTCGGGAAGCCGGGCTGAGGCACGGGACGCGGTGACGGTGGCCATGGAAAACCCCTCTGCGGCGAAGTCCTTGCGACGTGATCGGCTTGTTGTACGAGGCTGCCGGAACGGCCGCAAGGAGTCGCTAGGGGCCGACGGAGGCCGCGACTAGAATCGTTCATGCGTCGGCGCGAAGTCGAGCAGGGTCTTTGGAGCGCGGGCACGGATGCAACGAGCGACAGGAGTCACCAGGGTCGCGGCCGGCTGGCTGGTGGCCGCCTGGGTCGGCGTCGCGACGGCGGCCGATCCCGCGCCGCCCGCCACGCGGGCCGTGGCCGACCACGTGCTGGCGGCCACGGTGGGCATCTCGTCCACCACGGCCGATGGCGCGTCGTTCACGGGAAGCGGCAGCGTGGTGACGCCGACGGGCCACATCCTCACCTCCACCAGCGTCGTGCCGGCCGACGCGAAGGAGATCAAGGTCATGTTCCCCGGCTTCGTGCCCCGCGAGGCCCGGCTGGTCGCGGTCGACCCCGCGCTGGCCGTGAGCCTGCTGAAAGTCGACGGAGACGACCTCGCCAGTCTGCCGCTTGCGCGGGAGGGCCCGAGCCTCGGCGCGATCTGCTACACCGCCAGCGACGTCGACCGCGTGCTCCTGACCAACGGCCGGGCCTCGTTCAGTCGGGGCCTCGTCAGCGGCCTGTATGACGTCGAGAAGCAGGGGGAGTCGCCCTACGCCGGGCCGGCCATCGAGACCACCGCCGCGGTCAATCCCGGCTCCGACGGCGGCCCACTCGTCGATGCGGCCGGCCGGCTGTGCGGCGTGATCAGCCTCGGCGTCTCGCCGCAACGGTGGCAGGGCGTGGCGGTGCCGACGGCGGTGATCGTGGAGAAGTTCGGGCCGCTCACCTCCGCGGATGTCCCGCTGGCCTTCGAGGCTCCGGCCGACCTGACCCCCGACCCGGTCACGACGAGCGTCGCCGAAAAGGCCCGGGAACTCACGCGGGCCGCGGCAGCCGTCGCGCCGGCGATCGTCGGGATCGAGGTCGCGAGGCGATTCCCCCCCGAGTCGCTGCCGCGGATCTCCTGGGACGAGCACCGGGCCACGATCAAGGGCTGGGACAAGCTGCCGCAGCCCGAGCAGGCGAAGCGGTTCGCCGCCTTCGCCAACGTGGCCCGGGCGTTCGAGGTGAACCAGCTGCTGCGGCGGCCAGCGGGGCCGGTGACGGGGCTCGTGGTCTCGCCCGACGGCCTCGTGCTCACGAGCCTGTTCAATCTGGGTGACGACGTGGCCTTCGTCGCCAAGAGCACCGGCAAGCCGCGGTCGTTCGACGCGAACGACCCGGTCGAGAAGCTGATGGCCGACCCTGCGGGAGGCCTCGAGCGCCAGCCCAACGCGATCACCGGCGTGACCGTGATCCTGCCCGGCGGCGACCGCCGGGAGGCGAAGGTGCTCGCCCGCCACGAGCCGCTCGGCGTGGCCCTCCTGAAGATCGACGCCGAGGGGCT
The DNA here is from genome assembly GCA_046075145.1 of Planctomycetota bacterium. Classification (GTDB taxonomy): domain Bacteria; phylum Planctomycetota; class Planctomycetia; order Pirellulales; family UBA1268; genus QWPN01. Next base: position 3,377 of record JBJTPO010000023.1, on the reverse strand, counting down.
CACCGCCTTCGACCTCGCCGCCGCCAGTTCGCCCCTGCTGGGCGACGCGGTGGCCGTCGTCGGGCGGTCGTCGGGCGGCCGGGTGGGCCACACCTTCAACACGGGGATCGTGAGCGCCCCCTCACGCAACCGCGGCTACCAGTTTCAGACCGACGCGCTCATGAACTACGGCAACTCCGGCGGTCCCGTCGTGGACGCCGCCGGCAACTTTCTCGGCATCGCCACCGCGCCGATCGAGCCCGACACCCTGCTCGGTCGGCTCGTGTCGCCGCCGCAGTTGATGCGCTGGACGCGGGCGCCCAACTCGGGCGTGGGGATGGTGGCCCGGGCCGACCGCATTGCTGCGGCCCTCGAGGCGCTGAAGGGGGGCCGGTCGTTCGACCGGATCCCGGGGCCGTTCCTCGGCGTGCAGCCCGACATGGCCCGGGCCTTCGGCGAAGACGTCGTGATCGGCGGCGTGGCAGGGGGCTCGCCGGCCGAGAAAGCGGGCCTCAAGAAGGGGGATCGGCTGCTCGAGTTCGACGGCGTGGAGCTGGGCACCTGGCGGGAGCTCACCGATCGCGTGGCGGCCAGCGCCGCAGGCGGAACGGTGACGCTGCTCGTGCAACGGCCGAGCCGCGGCCTGCGGCTGGTGATTGCCGGCCGCGACGTCGAGACGCTCGAGGATCTCCAGCGGCTGAAAAAATCGCTGCAGCCGGGCGAGACCTTCGAGGGGGTGCTCTCGGCCGACGACACGCGGGAGATCGAGGTGGTGCTGGAGGAGAACCGATGACGCGGCTCATGCGACTGACGCGTTGCGGCTGGCCGGCCGGGATCGTGCTCGTGGTCGCGTGGGCGGCCTGCGGCCAACCGCCCGTGGCCGCGGCTCCGGCCGTGGTCAAAGCGGTCGATCTCACGGAGCTCTGCGTCCGCGTCCGACCCGCGTTCGTGTTCATCGGCGGGGGCAGCGGCGTGATCGTCCGGCCCGACGGGCTGATGCTCACCAACGACCACGTGATCGGCCGCAAGCGGTCGTTCACGGTCCGGATTGGCGACGGCCGGTCCTTCCAGGCGAAGGTGCTCGGCACCGATCCGGTCGGCGACCTGGCGGCGCTCAAGCTCGAGTTGCCCGAGGGACAGACGGTGCCCCACCTGGCACTCGGCGACTCCGAAGCGCTGCGCGTGGGCGACGAGGCGCTTGCCATCGGCAACCCCTTCGCGCTCGGCGTGCTCGACCAGGCCCCGACCTTCACGGTGGGGATCATCTCCGCGCTCAATCACACCCAGGGCACCTACGCGGAGTGCATCGTGACCGACGCCGAGGTGAATCCCGGCAACTCGGGCGGGCCGCTGGTGAACATGGCCGGCGAGGTGGTGGGGATCAACGGCCAGATCAGCACCCGGTTCGGCCTCCGGAGCAACACGGGGCTGGGCTTCGCGATCAGCGCGCGTCAGATCGCGATCTGGCTGCCACGGCTCGAGGCGGCGGGCGGCGGCGAGGTGAAGCATGCCCGGATCGCCGGGCTCGAGTTCGAGACTGGTCCGAAGGAGTCGGCCGCGAGCCTGGTGGTGAAGGACGTGGCCGACGGCTCACCGGCGGCTGCGGCGGGCTTCGCGGCCGGCGACCGGATCGTGAGCCTCGACGGGGCGCCGGTGGCCAATGCCCTCAGGCTCCGGGGGCTGCTCGGCATCTATCCCGACGGCCACGCCGTGCCCGTGACGGTGCGGCGAGGCGAGGCGGAGACGGTGCTCGAGGTGAGGCTCACGGCGCCCGAGCGGGCCAGGCTCGGCATCGCGCTCGTGCGGGCCCGGGGCGACGACCTCGCGCCGAAGATCGAGAAGGTGGAGGAGGACTCGGCGGCGGCGACGGCAGGCTTCCTGGCGGGCGACGAGATCGTCGAGTGGGCCGGTCAGCGGCTCGAGTTTTCCAGCCGCGACGAGCGGCGGGCCTTCGACCGGATGATCCGCACGACGGTGAACGTGGGCGACATCGTGCCCGTGAAGGTCAAGCGGGCCGACGCCGCAGCAGGCACGGTCGAAGTCGAACTCAAGCTCGTGGGGAAGTGAGCGTGCCGGCCACACTCCTTCAGAGGCCCGAGGTATCGATCACCTCGCCGTCACGGCGGTTGGCCAGCCGGCCGTAGATGGTCGGGTCGACGTCGTAGGAGAGCAGGTGCACCGAGCCGTCGCAGCGGACGGTGGCGAACTGGCCGGCGTGGGCGCTGCCGAAGGCGTTGTAGAAATCGCCGCCGCGGGTGTCCTGCTGGGCCGGCAAGCCGACGTTGGCCATCCGCACCGTGTCGCCGTTCACCCCGACATACATCGTCTCGTTGTCGCCGGCGCTCTGGCCGGTGGCGTACCAGTCCGGATTAAGGCCCTTCTCGCCGGCAAACAGCGTGTTCGAAAGCCCGTCGCGGATGGAGGCGGCGGTGATTGTGCTCATCACAAACACCACGCCCGTAGGTTGCGTCGAGGAATTAAGGTTCACGGCTTGGACGAAGGTCACGAGTTCGGCGTCGGAGGGCGTGCTCGCCGGACCGCAGCCTGAGTTAACGCTGCAATGATTCTGCCACAGCCCGCCGACACTCGGGTCGAAGGGCCGGTCGCCACCATTGGCGGCGTAGTCGCTCTTGGCCACCCGCGGCGTGCCCGAGGCGGTGAAGTAGCCTTGCGATGTCAGATGGTGCGGGTAGGTCTGTGCGGCACGCCGAGACGGGCATTGGAAGACCGCCAGTGGGGTGGACACGAGCTGGGCTCCGGCGGCCGCTCGCGTTGGCGTCGAGCTCGATGTCTTGCCCGACTGGAGCGAGTAGAGCGGCTCCTGTTCCAGGAATGGCAGGACCATGAACACCCAGCCACCGGGCTGGCGGTGATCGAAGCCGCGGTCGGGGTCGCCGATCCAACCCCAGCCCCAGCCGCCCGCGGGCAGATGGCCGTGGGCGGAGATGTGATTCGTGGCCGCGAACCCGATCTGGCGAAGGTTGTTGCGGCACTGCACCATCCGGGCCGTCTCGCGAACACCCTGCACGGCCGGCAGCAAGAGCGCCACCAAGAGCGCGATGATCGCGATCACAACGAGCAGCTCGACGAGCGTAAAACCGCCGCGGCGAACAGGCTGCATGGAGGCGGCCCGGGTGGCGGAGAGCGTCACGGTGAACAGCCCCGTCGGCGGGCCGCCACCGCCGCCACCCCCGCGAGCCCTACCCCTGCGAGCAGGAGCGTAGCTGGTTCAGTCGTCACGCAGATTTTCTCCGAGAGTTTCATTCCAGACCGCCTCATAATCTGACCTCCTAACGCCTCGGATCCCCTGCCGCGCCCGCACCCCGCTCGCCCCGTGGCCGCTTGACGGCTCGCTCGAGCTTGACCGAATCGATCTGAGCCCGGGCCGCTCGGTAGAC
>JBJTPO010000022.1:0-6675 GCA_046075145.1 Planctomycetota bacterium | reverse complement strand
AACCCGACCCAGTTCGGCCCCGGCGAGGACTTCGAGCGGTATCCGCGGCCGCTCACCGCCGATCTGGCGGCCCTGGCCGGGGCGCGGGTGTGGCGGGTGTTCACGCCGCCGGTCGAGGCCGTCTATCCGCCGGGCCACGCCACCCGGATCGTGGTCGAGGGGCCGGCGGTCGGGTTCGAGGGTGCCCTCCGGCCGGGCCACTTCTCCGGCGTGGCGACCGTGGTCTGCCGGTTGTTTCTGGCCGTGCCCGCCGACGCGGCCTACTTCGGCGCCAAAGACTGGCAACAGACGCTGGTCATCAAGCGGATGGTTCGCGACTTGGGCCTCGCGATCGAGGTCGTGGTCTGCCCGACGGTGCGGGAGCCGGACGGGCTGGCGCGGAGCTCCCGCAACGCGTATCTCTCGGCGGCCGACCGCCGCCGGGCCGTGTCCCTCTCGGAGAGCCTCGCGCTGGCGGAGGCCATGTGGCCGGCAGACGCCCCGATCGCGGCGATCGAGGCGGCGATGCGGGGCCACCTCGAGGCCGGCGGCGTGGCCGTCGACTACGCTTCGATCGCGGACGCCGAGTCGCTCGGGCCCGCGGGCGACACGGCCGCGGCCGTCGCGCTGGTCGCCGGCCGGCTGGGCCGCACGCGGCTGATCGACAACCGGCTCCTGCCCCCCCGCGGCGAGGCTCGTCGATGAGGTCGACGCTGTTCCACATCCCACGGGCGATCTCCTGGGCCGCTGGCGAGGTGCCGCTGTTCGGCTTCGGGATCCTGCTCCTCGTCTGGGCCGTGATCGGCGGGGCGTGGTTCGCGCGGGTCGCGTGGCGGGAGGGCTTGTCCGCCGCCGTGCGGCAGCTCGGCCTGCCGCTGGTGGCGGTGGGCGTGATGCTCGGCTGGATCCTGCCCGCGCTCGACGACGGGGCCGGCATCCCGGTGCGGGGTTATGGCGTGATGCTGCTCGCCGCGGCCGCCTGTGGCACCTGGCTGAGTGTCGTCCGCGGCCGCCGGATCGGGGTCGACGCCGACACGATCCTCGCCCTCGCGACCGAGGTGTTTCTGTGGGGGCTCGTGGGCGCGCGGCTGTTCTATGTGATCGAGTATCACGACCAGTTCTTCGCCCCCGGCAAGCCGATCGTCGACTCCCTGCGCGACGTGGTCAACATCGCGGCCGGCGGTCTGGTCGTGTTCGGCTCGTTGCCGACCGCGGCCTGGGCGGCCTGGCGATTCGCGCGACGGCGCGGTCTCGACCTGCTCCAGCTCGCCGACTGCATCGTGCCGGGGATGCTCGTGGGGCTGGCGATCGGCCGCGTGGGCTGCTTCTTGAACGGCTGCTGCTACGGCGGCCCCTGCGACCTGCCCTGGGCCGTGTCGTTTCCCGCCGGCACCGAAGTGGCCGCCACGTATCCGGCGGCGGCCGCCGGCCCGAGTGTGCCGGTGCATCCCGCGCAGCTCTATGCCGCGATCGATGCGGCCCTGCTGGCGGCCCTGGCGGTGGCCTGGACACCACTGGCCCGTCGCGCCGGCGAGGTGCTGGCGCTCGTGCTCACGCTCCATCCGATCTCGCGGATGCTGCTCGAGGAGATCCGGGTCGACGAGCCGCCGGCCCTGGGCACGCCGCTCTCGATCTCGCAACTGGTGTCGGTGGCGCTCCTGGCGGTGGCCGCGGGCCTGTGGTGGTGGATCTCCCGGCAGCCGGTCCGGCCGGCGGGCGGCCCCGATCCACGCCCGGGAACTTTGTCGGGCCGGGCGGCATCCCAAACAGGAGCATGGTGAGCGGTGGCCGGACAGCCGGACAGCAGCGTGGCCGATGCGAACGCAGCCGACGGGCCCCTCGTGGCCCGGGCGGCGGCGGGCGATGCCGGTGCGTTTCGCGCGCTCGTCGAGCGGCACGAGCGGCGGATCGTGGCGCTGCTCCACCGGCTGTGCGGCTGCGCGGATCAGGCGCTCGATCTGGCGCAGGAGACCTTCCTCTCGGCCCATCGCCACCTCGGGTCGTTCCGGCACGAAAGCAGGTTCTCGACATGGCTCCATGCGATCGCCCTCAACCACGCCCGCGCCGCCGGCCGGCGGCGGCGGCCGGTGGCCTCGCTCGACGCCGTCGCGGCCGACGGCCGGCCCGTGTTCGCCGAGCCGGCGGCGGATTTGCCACCCGTGTCGGCGGGCCTGGAACGCGAGGAACTCGCCCGGCGGATCGCCGCCGCGCTCGAGCGGCTCGACGCCCGCTACCGCGAGGTCGTGGTGCTCGCCGACATGCAGGACGCCAGTTACGAGGAGATCGCCGAGACACTCGACATCCCCGTTGGCACCGTCCGCAGCCGGCTGCACCGCGGCCGCACCGAACTGCGGGCCCTGCTCGCCACGCCCTGAGATCCGAGACCGCTTCTCCCAGACCACTTCCTTCCACAGCCACTCATTGCCGATGACCACCCCCCGCGACCCCCGGGCCCGCCCGCCGCTCGCCGCCGACGATCCTCGCCTCAGCGAGTGGATCGACGGCCGACTGTCGCCCGCGGAGGCGGCCGACGTGGAGCAGGCGGTGCGCAGTTCTCCCATGCTGGCGGGGTTCGTGGCCGATCTGCGGGCGATCAAGGAGGCGGCGCGGCAGGTGCCGGCCGCCTCGCCACCCGAGGGCTTCGTGGATCGGGTGATGGATGCGGTCGTGTCTGGAGACACTGCTGCGCCCGCCACGGCCGCCAACCGCGCGGTCGCGCAGGAATGGCAGGCGATCGAGACCGAACGGATCGCCGAGGAGCGGGCCGAGGCCGCGGCCGACCAGGTTGATGCGGCCGAGCATGGGATCGGCCCTGGCGGGTCGTCCGCCCGCCGCGCATGGCCATGGCTGACGATCGCTGCGGCGCTGGCCGCGGGGTTGCTCGTGACCGTGGTGCTCAACCTTCCTCGAGAAGGCCCGCGGGAGATCGCTCAGCGTGCGGCGGAACCCGAGGTGGCTCCTGAGCTGGATCGGCTCGCCGCGGCGCCCCGTCGGGCGGCCGCGCCCGCCGAAGCGGAGGCCGCTCCATCGCCCGCCGCCGGGGCGTCCTTGCCTGCACCCGCCGCCGTCGCCGCGCGGTCGCTGGCGGCGAATGCCCGGTTGCGCGAGTCCCAGGCAGAACCAGCCGCCGATGCGGCGTTGCCCGATCGACCGGTCGTGGTGGCCGTCGCCTCGTGGACGGAGTTCGACCGCCTGCTCGAAGCCCATGGCATCGAGGCCGAGCCGATCGAGGCCCGCGCCGGGGACGACCGGGCGGACGAGTCTGGCGAGTGGACGCTGGAGCTTTCCGGTCCGCCACAGAGGCTCGAGGCCTTTCTGGCGGCAGCCGGAGGCAGCGGCGCTGAAAAGCCGCAGGCTGCCGCCGACGAGGAGGCGGAGCGGAAGAGCGATTTTGCCGCCGCCCCGCCTGCCGCCAAGCCGGCTGAGGAGGCCCAGCGAGACGGCCGGGCACCGGCCGGGAGGCTGCTGGTTCGGCTGGTCATCCAGCAGCCGGGGGCTCGGACGCCCCGGAAATCCGGGCCGGCCGCGGGCGATGGGGGCGGGCCGTGAGTGATACCGATCAGCCGCCCACCGGCGCGTCAGGCGGCTCGAAGTGGGCCAAGGATGGATGTCTGACGCTCCGCTGCCGTGCCGACGGCCCCCTCGTGGTGGAGCTGCCCGCCGGCGGTCCCGCGCCGTGCTTCCGGGTGATCGACCACGAGGGAGGCGAGTTCCCCCTGCCGGCGGGCAAGCGGGCGGTGGCCCTGTGCCGCTGCGGGCAATCGGCGCAGCGTCCGTTTTGCGACGGCTCCCATCGCGCCGCCGGGTTTCGGGCGAGCGAGCTGGCGACCGGCCAGTGATTCCCTCACAGGAAGGGTTTTTTGGCCGCTTTTCGGCCGCTCACGGGGGCCGCTGGCTCCGGCTGCGAAAACCTTGCGAGCGACGCAAACTCTTCCCGGCATGACACTTACGTCATGGCTTGGACTCCCAAAACCGACTTTTCCGAGGCTGAACGATATGGACTGGCCCCGAAACCCCCTGTAGGGTTCTAGTCTCCGCCCCCCAGCACGGTGCTACCGGGCCGCCCGCGAACGCTTCCATGACGCAGCATTCAGGCGACTTCTACAAGCGCTTCAGCGTCGCGATCCTGGCGGTTCTCGTCTTCCTTCTACCCCTCGTTCTGGTGGGTGCCGTCAAGGCGAAGGGCAACAACCGCAACGACGTAAAGGGCTGGCTGCCTCCGGAATACCCCGAGACCCAGACCTATAAGTTCTTCCGCCAGCACTTCCAGGGAGAGGAGTTCGTCCTCGTCTCCTGGGACGGCTGCACGATGGCCGACCCGCGGCTCGATCTGCTGGCCAACAAGCTGCTCCCACCCCCCGAGGAGGCGGCCCGGATCGAGCGGCCGCTCTACTTCAAGACGGCCCAGACCGGTCCGCGGGCCATCGCCCAGATGACGAGCGAACCGCTCAACCTCGACCGGGACGAGGCCGTCCGCCGGCTGACCGGCGCCCTCGTCGGTCCGGCCGCCGCAGGCGTGGAGCCTGGCTCGGAGCAGGATGACGTCGATGCCCGCCAAACCTGCCTCGTCCTGACCCTCTCCGACGTCGCCCGGGCCTACCTCCACGGGGCGATCGACCAGATCCGCTGCGTCGCCACCGAGGAGTGCGGCATCCGCGACGAAGACATCCACATGGGTGGCCCGCCGGTCGACAACGTGTCGATCGACAAGGCCGGCCAAACGAGCGTCACCATCCTGTTCGGCCTGTCGCTGGTGGTCGGGTTCTTCGTCAGTTGGTGGAGCCTCAAGAGCAAGGCGCTGGTGGCGATCGTGCTGGCCTCGGGCGTCTACAGCATGTTCGCCAGCCTGGCGATCGTCTGGTACTCGGGCTATCCCGTCGACGCGATCCTGCTGACGATGCCCTCGCTGGTCTACGTGGCCACGACCTCCGGTGCGATCCACCTGGCGAACTACTACCGCGACCAGCTCGCCGAGACGGGCGTGCAGGAAGGTGCGGCCGGCCGGGCCGTGCACCACGCGCTCCTGCCGCTCTCGTTGGCCACCGGCACGACGGCGGTGGGGTTGGCGACCCTCGCGGTGAGCGAGCTGGTGCCGATCAAGATGTTCGGCATCTTCTCGGCGGCGGGCGTGGTGGTGAGCTTTCTCGTGATCATCACGCTGATGCCCACGATCCTCGAGCTGTTTCCCCCCAAGCTCAGGCTCGGAACCGCGGCCGAGGGGGAGGGCGACGCCACGTGGCGGCCGATCGAGCAGAGCCCGTGGTGGAAGCTGGGCCACTGGATCACCGACCATCATGCCTTCGCGACCGCCGCCTGCGTGCTGCTGATGGCCGGCGTCGGCTACGGCATGACCCGGGTGGAGAGCAGCGTGCAGCTGATGCGGCTCTTCTCCCCCAAGGCGCAGATCCGGACCGATTACCAGTGGCTGGAGAAGCACCTCGGTCCGCTGGTGCCGATGGAGATCCTCGTCCGCATCGACAAGGATGCCTGCGGGCTCGACTTCCGCGAGCGGATGGAGCTCGTCGAGCGGATCCAGGACAAGATCGCCGGCCTCGAGGAGGTGGGCAGTTCGCTCTCGACCGTGACGTTCAGCCGCGGTCTCGACGTGCCCTCGGGCGGCGGCGTGTTCGCCCGGATCATCGGCCTCAACCAGGAGCGCCGCGAGGACACGCTCGCCCGGGCCCTGGCCCGGCATCGCGAGGAGTTTCTCGAGGGGGACTATCTCCGCGAAGCCGAGGTGACCGAGCCGGTCGGGCCCGTGCCGGAGCCGCCCGCGCAGAACCTGATGACCGACGTGGGCGTGCAGTTGGGGCTCGTGTCCCTGCCGGAGCTGCCGGCGGTGCCGACCCGGACCCGCAACATGGAGTTGTGGCGGATCAGCGCCCGGGTCAGCGCCGTCCAGGAGGTCGACTATGCGCTCTTCAAGGCCGACCTCCAGAAGGAGATCGCCCCCATCCTCGCGGGCCTGGAGACGGACGGCATCAAGGGTGTCGCGATCGACTACACCGGACTCGTGCCGCTGGTCTACAAGGCCCAACACTCGCTGCTCGACGGCCTCCAGGTGGGCTTCGTCTGGGACTTCCTGATCATCGTGGCCGTGATGATCCTGCTCTGCCGGGCGGCCTCGGCCGGCCTCGTGCTCCTGCTACCGGCCGCCTTCCCGGCGGTGCTCGTCTTCGGTGGAATGGGCTGGGGCAACTCCTTCTTGAAGACGTTCGGCTCGGGCTCGCTCCTGATCGACATCGGCACCGTCATGGCCCCGAGCGTGGCGTTGGGCGTGACGGTCGACGACGTCGTCCACTTCATGCTCTGGTTCCGCCGCGGCATCTCCGACGGCCTCGACCGCAAGCAGGCCACGATGCTCGCCTACAAGGGCTGTGCCCGGGCGATGTACCAGAGCTGGGGCGTGATCGGCATCGGCCTGTCGGTGTTTTCGCTCTCGCCCTTCGGGCCGACGCAGCGGTTCGGCTACATGATGCTCTCGATGCTCACGATCGCCCTGGTGGGGAATCTCGTGTTCCTGCCGGCTTTGCTTTCGGGCCCGCTCGGCGGATTGTTCGCCGCGAGCGTGAAGCGAAACGACGCCCGCAAGGCCAGGCAGGAGGCCCGCCGGGTGCGGACCGAGGCCGGCAGCGACCGCCTGCCCGTCCCCCACGTCAGCCCGGGGCCGGCGAAGCAGGTCGTGCATGCCTGACG
>JBJTPO010000021.1:0-2083 GCA_046075145.1 Planctomycetota bacterium | reverse complement strand
CGGCGGCGGCCTGGGCCTCGCGGGGCGCCCATGCGGAGCAGCCGGCCTGGGCGCGATGGCTCGTGCTGCCGAGCGTGGTCGGCGCGGCGATCGGCGTGGCGTTGCTTCGCTGGCTGCCCAGTCAGTCGTTCGACGCGGTCGTGCCGTGGCTGATCCTCTTGGCCGCGATGCTCTTCGCCCTGCAGCCGCAGGTGGCGCGGATGCTCGCGGGCCGCACGCAGCCGGCGCGGGAGCCCGCCGTCGTCACCGTGTCGGCCGGCCGGCTGGTGGCGACGGGCCTGCTGCAGCTGCTGGTCGCGATCTACGGCGGGTATTTCGGCGCCGGCATCGGGATCCTGATGCTGGCCGTGCTGCCGCTGCTCGGACCCGGTGACATCCATGCCCTCAATGCGGTCAAGAACCTGCTGGCCACGGTGATCAACGGCGTGGCGACGGCGCTGTTTGCGGCCGCTGCGATCGGCGGCGGATTCGAGGTCTCCTGGCCACACGTGGCCGCGCTGGCGGTCGGGGCGGTGACCGGGGGCGTCGCGGTGGTGTATCTCGCCCGGCGGCTCGCGCCGCAGGTGGTGCGGCGGGTGGTGTCGCTCATCGCCTTCGCGCTGGCCGGCTATTATTTCTGGCGTGAGTGGTCGGGCTGAGCTGCAATCCGCAGCCATGACTCCCGCTCCATCCGCCTGCGATCGCGTTCCGTCAGCAAAAGCCCTCCGTACCTGTTCCATCTCCCGCCCCGCCCCGCTCAGCCCCGCCGGCCCCCGCATGCTCGTCGTCACCGACCGCCTCACGAAGCGCTACGGCGGGTTCACGGCGCTCGACGGCTGCTCGCTGGAGGTGGCGCGGGGCGAGGTCTTCGGCCTGCTCGGCCCCAACGGCGCCGGCAAGACCACGCTCGTGCGGCTGATCATGGGCTACCTGCAGCCCACCTCCGGCACGGCACGCGTGGCCGGCTTCGACTCGGTCGCCGACTCGCTGGCCCTCCGCGGCCAGGTGGCCTACCTGCCGGGTGAGGCCCGGCTGTTTCGCCGCCTGTCGGGACACGAGACGCTCGACTTCTTCGCCCGGCTGCGGCCGGCCTGCCGTCGCGGCGACGCGCAGCAGGTGGCCGATCGACTGGGGCTCGACCTCGGCCGCCAGGTGGCCCGGATGAGCACGGGCATGCGGCAGAAGCTCGCGCTGGCGGCCGTGCTGGCGACCGAGGCCGCGGTCGTGATCCTCGACGAGCCCACGGCCAACCTCGACCCCACCGCGCGGGCCGAGGTGCTCGATCTCGTCCGCGAGGCCAACGCCGCGGGCCGGACGGTGATCTTCTCCTCGCACGTGCTCTCGGAGGTGGAGGCGATCTGCGGCCGGGTGGCGATCATGCGGGCCGGCCGACTCGTGCACGAGCAGTCGATCCGCGACGTGCGCCGCGGCCACGTGATCCGGGCGCGGCTGGCGGGCCGCTTCGCGGGCGTGCCCGAGTCGCTGGCCGGTCGCGTGCGGGTGGTCGCCGACACCGCGGCGGGCGGCGAGGAGCGGCTGGTGCTCGAGGCGGCCGAGTCGCTCGCGCCGCTGCTCGGCTGGCTGGCGACGTTGCCGCTGGCCGAGGTCGAGGTGGAGCCGATCGGACTGGCGGCGGTATACGACCGGTTTCACCGGGGGACTGTGGAATGATCAACGGCGCGGTCTGGCGGCAGGCCTGGGGCGATCAGCGGCTGTTGTGGCTGGCGATGGCCGCGCTCTGGGGCGTGTTTCCCTGGATCTACATCTGGCTCCAGGCCCAGGTGCCGATGGGCGACTTTCAGATGCTGCTGCGGCTGATCCCTGACGACTGGCAGAAGCTCTCGGGCGTGCCGCTGGCGGAGGTGGCCACCCATGCCGGTCGGGTGGCCCTGGCCTTCGTCGATCCGGTGGTGGTGCTCGGGGCGACGGTGTGGGGCGTGACCCGAGGCAGCGACGCCGTGGCCGGGCCGCTCGAGCGGGGCACGATGGAGATGGTGCTGGCGGCGCCGGTGCGGCGCGAGGCCGTCTACGCATCGCAGGCCGCGGCCACGATCACGGGCGCGGCGGCGCTCGCGGGCGTGCTGCTGGCCGGCACTTGGACGGC
>JBJTPO010000020.1:0-2963 GCA_046075145.1 Planctomycetota bacterium | reverse complement strand
TCGTGGAGGTCGCCCTCGGTGATCATCGTGAAGCCGCGGCTCGCCAAGGTCTCCAGCCCCATCTCCGTGTTGTCGACCATCAGGGCGACGGCGGGCCGCCCGCGGGGCCGGACGAGGATCGGATAGGCCTGAATGATGTTGACCTCGGCCTGGAGCAGCGCCGTGCAGATCCGCAACAGCGGCTGATGGTCGTCGGGCAGTTCGACGCCCAGGAGATCGCTTTCGATCAGCGGCAGGCCGGCCCGCTCGAGGATCTCCCGGCCCTGTTCGGGATGGCTGAGCAGAAATCGCACGAAGGCGCATTCACCCGCATCGGTGATCGACAGGGCCACAATCCGCACCCGCGAGCCCTCGAACCGACGGACCACCTCCAGCAGTTGACCCACACGGTTTTCGAGGAACACGGTGAACTGCCGCAGCGTGGGCCAGTTGCGGCCCCGCGCGGTCGCGAACCCGATCCCCGTTCCCTCGCCGGCGTCGCCCAGACTCACGCTCGCTTCTCCGATCGATGCGCGGCAGGGGCGAGGCCGCATCGACGACCCCGCCGGCTTTGCCGGCTTTCGACCCGCAGGATAGAGTCTCGCCGGCGTCGCGGTCAACGTGCGAGGCGGAGTTGGAGGGCGTCATGGCCGACGTGCACGAGTTGGAGATCCGGGTCCGGTACCAGGAGACGGACGGGCAGCGGCGGGTGCACCATGCCAACTTCCTGACCTATTTCGAGATGGGCCGGACCGAGATGCTCCGGGCCCACGGCCACACCTATCGGGCGTTCGAGGACGCCGGATTGTTCATGGTCGTCAGCGAGGCCCGCTGCCACTACCTGGCACCCGCGGAGTATGACGACCTGCTCCTGCTGCGGACCCGCGTCGAGAAGGTCGGGGCGGCCCACATCAAGCACGCCTACGAGGTGATCCGCGAGGGACGGATCATCGTCATGGGTTCGACCACGGTGGTCTGCGTCGATCGCGAGGGCAAGGTCCGGCGGCTGCCGGACTGGATGCTCGTCGGAGCCTGACTCACTCGCCGATGTCCTCGGCCCAGAGGCCGGGATGCCGGTCCATGAACTCCCGCATCAAGGCGACGCAGCGGGGGTCGTCGCGGACCTCGAGCCTGACGCCGCGGGAGGCCAACAGGGCCTCCTCGCCGAGGAACGACCGGTTCTCGCCGATGATCACCCGCGGGATCCGGTAGAGCAGGATGGCGCCGCTGCACATGGAGCAGGGGGAGAGCGTCGTGTAGAGCGTGCACTCGCGGTAGAACGACGCGGGCCGCCGGCCGGTTCGCTCGAGCGCGTCCATTTCGCCGTGGAGGATCGCGCTGCCCTGCTGGACGCGGCGGTTGTGGCCGCGGCCGACGATCCGACCGTCATGCACGACGACCGACCCGATCGGGATGCCTCCCTCGGCCAGCCCCGCCTCGGCCTCCTCAATGGCGGCCTGCATGAACGGATCCATAGCGACGTTCTCCTCGCAGGCGACAATGGTGCCAGTCCTCATGTGGCCAGTAAAAACTACCAGGTTCGCGACGAACGGTGCAGTACTCACCTCTCCTCGGCACCGTGTTGCCACATCGTGCGCGGTAAGCTGAACCGGAACCGGCCTTTGCCCCCGAGCGGCGCGGCGGGGATTTCCAGGCGAAGCTCACTCGCGGCATCCACGGGCGGCGCGAAGATCAACAGGTCGAGCATCACCCCGCGAGGCGCGATCGTTTCGCGGGAAATCGGCCCCTCCCAGGTCTCGCCCACGGTGGTCCTCATGGCCGCGTAGACGTTGCCGTGCAGGCACCCTGCCCGCCAGGCAATCTGTCTGGGCGACTTCATCGACCACGGCCCGGAGATTCGTGAGACACCGGAGATCGTCCGGCCGATGGTTGAGTCAGGCTCAGCCCTGTCGGTCATGGGCAATCACGAATGCAACGCTCTCGCTTTTCATACCCCCGAACCGACCGCCCCCCTTCGACGTCTTGAGGCCACTCTCTGCGCTGATTCCGGCTCCGGTGAGGACAACGATCCGGCTCCATGCTTGGCACATCCCGGCCAGCTGACCGCCAGATTCAAAGGAACTCGATTCGGCCCCGCCATTTCCTCTGCGCTCGCAACCCGGGTCGGCATCGCGAGGTCAAGAACAACCTGCCCAGGACGCCGATGCTTAGCTGGCCAGAAGACGATGCCGCGATGTGCAGTCCCGCGGCGGCCAGCCCAAGAAAATCGCTGTCGCACGCCACGAGAACTCGCCCCTGGGAGAGACCATATGCAAGCTGCTGGAGATCCGAAGCACCGCCAAGCCCGTGGTCGAGCGTTGTCGTAACATCGATGCCGCGCTGCCTGCGTCCAGGAGCGATGGCCGGGGCGATGTGTTCGTCGAGGCGGTACTTGATGGCCACCCAAGGCCCCCTATCGGCTGTCATCGCTCCGGGCGCGAGCAAGCAGGCCCGTCCCAGACGTCACCTTCAGCGCCGCCACGAACGTGTCGTCCTGGCGAATCTGGTGGTCAATGGCCTCTCGATGATCGTGGTAGTACGCCAGTGCCGCATAGACGTCTGCCAGCGTCAGGTGGGGGAAAGAACACACGATTTCATCAGGCGACTGCCCCGCCTCTGTCCAGGCAACGACGTCCTGGACACGGACTCGTGAGCCAGCGATTCGCGGCTTCCCGCCACACACCTCCGGGCTCGATTCGATGTGAATCTTGTCGGGGGCCGTTGCCATGACTTGATCTTCGATCGGGCTGGATGAATCGCCACGCAAGCGTGAGTTTCATCCTCACCTTCACGTTGGCCGGGCGTTTCGTGCGGATCGGGCAACTCGACCTCAATCGCAACCCCGCGCCACGGGGGCTCTGAAGAAGGTTCTTCGGGGATTTCCGTGGCACGGGGCGATCGAATCGGGGGTGCTGGTGGCGTAGATTGCCGGGATGGAAACACTCTCTTCGCACTACGCCCGTTTGCTCGGTCTCGATGACTCC
>JBJTPO010000019.1:0-3430 GCA_046075145.1 Planctomycetota bacterium | reverse complement strand
GTCTCCGGCGAGATCCC
The DNA here is from genome assembly GCA_046075145.1 of Planctomycetota bacterium. Lineage (GTDB taxonomy): Bacteria > Planctomycetota > Planctomycetia > Pirellulales > UBA1268 > QWPN01. The sequence goes on along the minus strand of JBJTPO010000019.1, from coordinate 3,413 downwards.
GGTCGAGGGCACGCACCTGTTGCGGCAGTCGGACGAGATCTGCAAGGTCTACTCCTACGAGCCGGTGCTCGGGCCCGACGGCCGCACGCTCACGCCCCGGGCCCGCACACTCGTGGGGGCGATCCAGGCGGGCTTCAGCCTTGCGCCGGTGCGGAGGTAGCGAACCATCGCCGCGTCCGCCGACCCCCGGGTGGCGTTCCTCGCGGACTCGTCGGCCGCGGAGCGGGAGCGGTTCCTCGCGACCGCAGAGCGCCGCCGGGCCTACGATCGCCGCGACCCCGAGCCCTGCGACATCTCGCTCCTGCCGCGGGTGGTCACGGCCGCCATGGCCGCGGAGCTCGGGCCGATCTGCCGGAGGATCGTGCAGGCCTCGATCGAGCGGGTGCTCGACCTTCATGCCGGCCGCGAACCGGCGGGCGACGTGCCGCTGGCCTGGGTCGCCGGGCTCGTGCCGCGGCTGCCGGCAGAGCTGATGGGCAACGTGCGGCTCGACTTCCTGCTCGAACAGGGCCGGCCGCGGCTGCTCGAAGGGGGCTGGGTGAACCTGAGCGCCGTCGACTACGCGCCGCAGGCGGCGCTGTCCCTGCTTGAGGGCGAGCCCGGGCTCGCCGCGGGCTTCCATGTGGAGCGGCCCGGCGCGCGGATGCGGGCGCGGCTCGCCGAGCGGAGCGTGCGCCGGGTGGCGATCCTGGTCAAGGAGCGGCACACGGTCTACGCGGCGAACGACTTCGAACTGATCCGCGGCCTCCTCGCGCCGATCGAGTCGGTGATCGCGGCCGAGCCCGACTTCCCGGCGATCCGCGGCGGCGACGGCGTGATCCTCGTGAATGACCTCCCCTGCGACGCGGTCTACCTCCGGTCCCTCGACGGCCCAGCCGCCTTCGCCGGCCCGCATGCGGCCACGAACCGGCACACGCTCGAGACGCTCCTGGCCTCGGGCGTCGCCTTCCACGACCATCCGCTCTTGCTCTTGGCCGAAGACAAGGAGCTTGGCTGGCTCGTCGCCCGCGACCCGTCGCTGGCCGCCGTCGTGCCGCGGTCGCTGCCACCGGCCGCGGTGTCGCCGGCCGAGGCGGACCGCTGGGTGCTCAAGCTCCGCGACCGGCACTCGGGCGAGGGCGTGTTTCTCGAGCCCGCCGAGATGGCGGCACACTGGCATGCGCCTGGCGCGATCCTTCAGGAGCGGATTCGCCCCGATCCGTTCCCAGTCGTCACCATCCACGGCCACCGGGGCGACGCGGTGGCCGATCTGGCGGTGCACGTGTCGTACCGCTACGACATCGCCCACCGGGAACTCGTGACCGCCGAGATCGCCGGCTACTTCAGCCGCTTCTCGCTCACCGGCGGCAAGGTCAACCTCTGCACCGGCGGTGGGATCGTGCCGGTCTTGTCGGAGCGGCCCGGCCCTGGCGAGCAGCCGCCGGGCCCGAGGGAGGCAAGCTGATGCCGCAGCCGGTCGCACCAACCCACGAGCCGATCGTCGCCGCGCTTGACCGGGAGACGTTTCGCACGGCCCTCGTCGAGCAGATGTTCTGTGCGGCAGACGACCTCCGTGACGTGGCGCTGGCGCCCCTGGTGATCTCCCGCGGCGAGCACGCCCGCTTCGGAAGCGCGGCCAAGCGTATCTGCGCCGCGGCGCTGGCCGCCTTCGCGCACCGCCGCGATCCGAGCCGGTTCGCCGGCGACTCGTTCCAGCAGCTCGTCCAGCGCCTGCCCGTCCACCAGAACATCATCGCCGGCAACGCCCGGTTTGATTTTCTGCCCACGGAAGCCGGCCCGCGGCTCGTGGAGCTCAACTTCGTCGGCGTGGGCACGACCGCCCGGCCGCACCAGACCGCGCAGGCACTCCTCGACTGCCTGCCGGAGCTGCGGCGGTCGCATCACGTCCTGCTGCCAACCGACGCTTTCACCCGCCAGCTCGGCCGGCTTGGCTGCAGATCCCTTGCCCTGCTCACGAAGGACAACGACCGCGAGTACGTCACCCCCTGGCTCGACCGGCTCCTGATCCAGCGGCAGCTCGCCCCGGTCGAGGTGCTGATCATCCCGCGGCGGGAGTGGGACGGCTTCACGAGCGACGGCCGCTCGCTCCGCTTTCGCGGCAGGCCCATCGACGCCATCTACCCCCGCGAGCTCACCTGGCGCACTTCGATCGAGGAGGGCGTCGATCAGTGCCGATTCTTCCTCGAGAGCGGCACGACCTGCCTCGACCATTGGGGCCTCGTGCTCGTCGAGGACAAGAATCTCGACCTGCTCTTGGAGCAGGATCCGAGCCTCGCCGATCTCGTGCCGCGGACCTGGACGCTGGGCGAGCAGCCGGCCGGGATCCCGGCGACCGAACTGGTGCTCAAGCGCCGGCACGACCATGGTGGCGAGGGGGTGGTGGTCGGCCCGGAGACGCTGCCCGCCCCCGCCGGCGCCGAGTGGCTCGTGCAGGAGCGGCTTCGGGGCCCGCGACTTCCGGTCACCACGCTGCTGGGCTTCGCGGGCACCGTGACCCACGACATCGCCACCCACGTCTCCTACGAATACGATCTCCGCCGTGGCGAACTGGTCCACTGCGAGGTGAGCGGCTACCTCGCCCGGTTCGCGCCGGCAGGCGACGTCGTCAACCTCTCGCAGGGGGGCGGCGTGATCCCCGTGCTCGTGGAAGGGGCCGCCGCATGACGACCCGCACCATCGGCTGCCTGGGTTACATCGGCCGGCCCGAGTTCGCCTTCGACTGCCCGGTCGACGAGGATCAGATCGCCTCGATGCTCGCGGCCCGCGACGACCGGATCGTGATGGCCCACTGGGACGACCTCGACGTTCAAACCCTCGCCGCCCGAGCCTGGGACGTGCGGCGCGGCGAATGGGTCACCTGGGACTACGGCCGCTCCGCCGCCCTCCTGATCCTCGAGGCCCCTGCCCCAGGCTCGAAGAACGCCGACTTCGGCCACGCCGAGGCCGCGATGCGGGAGATCCTGCGACGTCGAATTCCGGCCGTGAACTCGATGCGGACCTTTCTCGAGTATCCCGACAAGCGCTACCTCGTGGAGCGGCCCGACCTGCCGTTTCCCCGGACGGCGCTCGTCACGCGCCACAGCGACCTGGGGCCGCTGCTGGCTGCGCTTCCCGACGAGGTGGTGCTCAAGCCGCTGATCGGCGCCGGCGGCAAGGGCGTGGTCCGGCTGCCCCGTGATGCCGAGGCGGTGCAGGCCGCGATGGAGCCGGGCCGCGAGTATCTGCTCCAGCCCTTCCTTCCGGAGATCATGGAGGGCGAGCGGTGCCTCTACTTCCTCGCCAAGCGGTTTCGCTATGCGCTGGTCAAACGGCCCAAGCCGGGCGAGTTCCGCACGAACGAAGGCATGGCGATCTACGAGCGGTACGAGCCGATGGCGGAGGAACTGGCCCTGGCCGAGGATGCCGTTCGCCGG
>JBJTPO010000018.1:0-3316 GCA_046075145.1 Planctomycetota bacterium | reverse complement strand
ATCGTGGCCCTCGCTGCCGGTCGCGTCGGCGACCTCGCTCTCGACGAGCTGCAGCGTCCGGCGACGTTCTTCACGTCATTCACGCAGACCGGCTGCACCCGCGTGCAGTTCTACAACTACAAGCAGGATCCGCCGTCCTTCGGCCAGGGCATGCGGACCGGCTGCCTGTTCTACGAGTTCGGCTGCCGCGGGCCGATGACGCATTCCCCCTGCAACCGGATCCTCTGGAACCGGCAATCGTCGAAGACCCGGGCCGGGATGCCCTGCACGGGCTGCACCGAGCCCGAGTTCCCCTTCTACGACCTGATGCCGGGCACGGTGTTCAAGACCCAGAAGATCGCCGGCGTGATCCCGAAGGACCACCAGACCGGCACCGGCCAACTCTCGTATCTCGCCCACGCCGCCGCCGCGAAGATCGCCGCGCCGAAGTGGACCAAGGAGGACATGTTCGTCGTGTGATCATTGACGACGAGGGGTCGCCCGACCCACCACGGACGACTGATTCATCTCCGAAGTCTCGACACCGTCAACCGCTCGTCCTGAAGGAGCCCCCATGGCCACCGTCACCGAATCCGCCAGCCGGCCGATGCGCATCAGCCCCCTGGGCCGCGTCGAGGGCGACCTCGACCTCCGGATCGAGGTCACCGACGGCGTCGTCACCGACGCCTGGACCGAGGCCAGCATGTTTCGCGGCTTCGAGATCATCCTCCGGGGCAAGGATCCGCAGGCCGGGCTGATCGTCACGCCCCGGATCTGCGGCATCTGCGGCGGCAGCCATCTCTACAAGGCCGTTTACGCCCTCGACACCGCCTGGCGGACGCACGTGCCCCGCAACGCCACGCTCGTCCGCAACATCGCCCAGTGCTGCGAGACGCTCCAGTCGATCCCGCGCTGGTTCTACGCCTTGTTCGCGATCGACCTCACGAACAAGAACTACGCCCACCTGCCGGAATACGACGAGGTCTGCCGACGGTTCACGCCGTTCACGGGCACCGGCTACGAGAAGGGCGTCACGCTGTCGGGCAAGCCGGTGGAGGTGTATGCCATCTTCGGCGGCCAGTGGCCCCATTCCAGCTTCATGATCCCCGGCGGCGTGATGTGTGGCCCCACGCTCTCCGACGTCACCCGCTCGGTCGCGATCCTCGACTACTGGAAGCGGGAGTGGTTGGAGAAGGAATGGCTCGGCTGCTCGATCGAGCGCTGGATGGAGAACAAGACCTGGAACGACGTCTGGGCCTGGGCCGACGAGAACGACGCCCAGCGGAACAGCGACTGCGGCCTGTTCCTCCGGTTCGCCAAGGCGGCCGGGCTCGACCGCTACGGGTTCGGCTGCGGCTCGTTCCTGGCCACCGGCACCTACTTCGAGCCCGAACTCTACGAGCGGCCCACGATCGAGGGTCGCAATGCCGCCCTCATCAACCGGGCCGGCGTCTACGACGGCAGCGAGTTCCACGATTTCGACCAACTGCTCGTCCGCGAAAGCACGGCCCACTCCTTCTACGAGGGTGACACCTACCTCCATCCCTGGGAGGGGCGGACCGACCCGATCGACCCGGCCGACGGCCACCGGCAGGGGAAGTATTCCTGGGCCAAGAGCCCGCGGTACGAGGTGCCGGGGAAGGGGCCGATGCCGCTCGAGGCGGGGCCGCTGGCCCGGCAGGTCAACGCCGGCCGGCCCGGCGCCGCCAAGCACCAGGACCATGACCCGCTGTTCCTCGACGCGCTCCAGACGGCCGGCCCGAGCATCCTCGTGCGCGTGATGGCGCGGATGCACGAGGCCTGCAAATACTACGCGCTGGCGCAGAAGTGGCTCGCTGCCCTCGACCTCCACGAGAAGTTTTACGCCAAGCCCGTGGAGCACTCCGCGGGCAAGGGATTCGGTTCCACCGAGGCCGCCCGCGGCTCGCTCTCCGACTGGATCGTGATCGACCAGGGCAAGATCGCCAACTATCAGGTGATCACGCCCACCGCCTGGAACATCGGGCCCCAGGACGGTCGCGACGTCCACGGCCCGATGGAACAATCCTTCATCGGGGCGCCGATCAAGGATCCGACCGACCCGGTCGAGATGGGCCACGTCGCCCGCTCGTTCGACTCCTGCCTGGTCTGCACCGTCCATGCCTACGACGGCAAGACGGGCCGCGAACTGGCCAGCTTCCGGATCGGTGAGACAGGATGACCGCTCCGCACACGCTCGTGATCGGCTGCGGCAACATCCTCCGGGGTGACGACGCCGCCGGGCCGATCCTGGTTCGGCGGCTCTGGGACCGCGGGCTGCCGAACGGCGTCCAGTGCGCCGACGGCGGCACGGGCGGAATGGACGTGGCCTTCCAGATGCGGGGCGTGCCGGAAGTGATCCTGGTGGACGCCTGCCGTTCGGACAGCGAGCCGGGCAGCCTGTTCGAGGTGCCGGGCGAGGAGGTCGAGAACCTGCCACCTCTGGCCGGCATCAACCTCCACGCCTTCCGCTGGGACCACGCGATCGCGTTCGCGCGGTGGCTCCTGAAGGACGACTACCCCGCCAAGGTCACGGCATATCTCATCGAAGGAGAACGCTTCCAGCCGGGGGAGGTGCTCTCGCCGGCGGTGGACCGGGCGATCGACCGGCTCGCCGACCTCCTGCTCGCCCGCTTCGCGGCGCCGGGCCCGACCGAGGTGGCCGCATCGTGATCGGCCCGCGCATCACCTCCGTGACGATCCCCCGGCCCCAGCCGGTCGGGCTGTTCACGTTTCCGACGTCGCACCTGCTCCTGCCTGCCTGCGACGAGCCTGGTGCCGCCGAGGCCCTGCGCCGGCTGGTGCGGGGCGACCTCTCCGCCGCCGTGCCGGCCAGGTGGGAGTTCTTCGTCGCGGCCGCGCGGGGTGACGAGGCCGCGGCCAACCTGGTGGCGGGGGGCGATGCCGTTTCCGCGTGCAATCGGTTCATCCTCGACCCCACGCCGGCCGCCCTCGACGCGCTCGTGGCCGGCGGCGATCCCCTGCTCGCGGCGCTCGCCCGCTCGGCCGCCTTCGCCCATGGCCTCGTCGACGATGTCGCCGACGCCCCGGCCCTCGACGGCGAACTGCGGGCAGTCGTTCTGATCACGCTCGCCGCCGCCCGGATCGAGCAGCGGCGGCTCGGGGATGCGGCTGCCGCCCTCGAGGCCGCGGTGGAACTCGCCGCGGCCACGTCACCGCTGCTGGCCGCGATCGCGATCCACCAGTTCGCGGATCTCGCGCCGGCGCTCGTCCCGCCCCGGGATCCGCTGCCCCTGTTCCGACGGGCGCTGGATCTGGCCGCCGACGCCGCCCTGCCGCTGGTTCGTGCCGAACTGCT
>JBJTPO010000017.1:0-3425 GCA_046075145.1 Planctomycetota bacterium | reverse complement strand
CCAACCCGTCGGGCTCACGCATCACGCGCCTGTCCATCGCATCCCCTCGCATCTCATCCGCTCCACCCGGCCAGATCCCGCACGAACGGCTCGAGCCGCCGCCGGGCCCGAAACAGGATCACCTTCACCGTGGCCGCCGGCTTGTCGAGCACCACCGCGATCTCGGCCACCGGCTTGTCTTCCACGTATCGCATCCAGAGGGCGGTGAACTCGCGTTCCGAGAGTTCGCACCGCGCCACCTGCCACAGGCGGGTCGCCTGCTCGGTGGCGATGGCAACGGCCGCCGCTTCGCAGCCGATCGCTTCGGGCACGGCCACGACCGTCTCCCGCGCCCGTCGCCGCCGCGCCGCCCGCGCCTGGTTGAGCCAGGTGCGGCGGGCGATGGTGAACAGCCACGTCGAGAACGCGTATCGCGGGTCGTAGTCGGCGATGCACCGCCAGGCCCGAAGGAACGCCTCCTGCGCGACGTCGTCGGCATCGAAACCGCCCCGGCCCGCGAGGTGCCGCACGTAGTGGACGACCGGCACCTGATGGCGACGGGCGAGTTCCGAGAAACTCCCGACGCAGCCCCCGGCCGCCCGTCGGGCAAGCATCGCGTCGTCGTTCTTGGAATCGACCGCCATCCCGCGACCCCTGGGTCACTGATGTGCACTTCACCGAAGCAAAAGCATACCAGCCTCGGTTCAGCAACGCATCGAAGGGACGCCGTGCGCGACCCAGGCTCGGGGCTACCCATCCCATCTCGCCGGACGCTCGCTACGCGACCAATCCGCCTTTGGTGGATCGGAGCCCGCCTGCCGTCCACTCGCTCGGGGGAAACCTCGCTGCGCAATCCTGCTCCACCTGGTTTCCTACGCCGCTCGATTGGCACGGGCAACCCCGAGCCGTCAAACGATGCACGAAGCCCGGCGAGGCAGTCGAGGGCCACCTTGGCTGGCCCTCCGACCGCCCAAGCCCGCGGGGGCCATGGATGGCCCCGTGGGCGATGATTTCAGAACTCGTCGTCGCGGAAGGGCCGGCGGCCGTCGTCCTTGGCCCCGTTCTCGGCGGAGCCCTGCTTCTCCATCGGGCACTTGCCCTTCTCGCACTCGCTGCAGCCGTCCTTGCCGCAGCCGCTCTGGCGACCGCCCCATTGCCGGCGATGGGCGGCCATCTTGGCCTCCATCTTCTCGGCCATCTTTTCCGCCACGGTCCAGACGTCGTCGGCCTTGGCATTCCAGGCGATCGAGCAGGTGGAGCCGCTGGTCGTCGTCTCGACGCCGTCGATGAGCTTCATCACCTGCTCCTCATCGCCGAAGCGGAGCTTGCCCAGGGCTACGAATCCCTCGGTCACTGCCTCGGCCTGCCGGGCCGCCTCCTCCGAATCCATCTCGAGCCGGGCCCGATAGAACGACATGCCGTCGCTCTCGCCCATGGCGATGCGGTAGCCGCGCCCCTGCTTGAGCACGGGGCACTTGGTGTCGGGATCGATCGCCACGGCCCGGCCGACGAGGATCGAGCCCGGCCGCACACGGCCGGCCAGCGGACTGTCGCCATCGACCGCCTCTGCCTCGCCGGCGAGCACGTCGAGCGCCATCTCCACCTGAGAGGCGGATCGCGCGAAGACCATCACGTCGTCCTTGAAGAACGCCCCAACCACCGTGTCGCCGCCACGGCCCTTCCAGCCCTTGTGCGTCCACTGATGGAGCGTGAAGTCGCGGTGCTGCATCGTCTTGTGGTCGGGAGCCTTGTCGACCATTTTCTCGAGCATCGCCCGATTCGCGTCGGCGTGGACCACCATCACGGCGTTCTTCTTGTCGGTGTCGAGGCCGTAGACGGTCACGTCATGGAGATCCTTGCGGATGTCCATCCCCATCATCTTGGCCCCAATCCCCAGCATCGTCCCGAGCTGGGGGTGCTTGTTCATCGCCCGCTCGACCATCCGCTTCACCACCGTCGACTCGCGGGCCGCGTCCATGTCGGCGTGCATCATCCAGACGGTCTTCGCGGGCACACGGCCGAGATCCAGCGGCTCGGCTGAGGCGACGGATGCCGCGGCGACGACGAGGGCGACCGAGGCGACGAGGCGTGTGGACAGCGACATGGCGAGACTCCTGACGGGATGGACAATAGGCACGATTGTCTGGGCGACGGGTCTACACCGCCGGCCCGCTCGCGGTTTCAGCGGCCTCTCAGGCCAGCCAGGTTTTCGAGCGTTCCCCCGGGATTTCCCGCACCAGCCGGGGCACGGCGTAGCCCGGGAGCGAGTCCATGAGTTGCCCGTGCAGCCGGTGGGCCTCCTCCTCGGAGACCTCGAAGTGGGCCGCCCCGCGGACGCGGTCGAGGAGGTGGAGGTAGTACGGCACCACGCCGATCTCCACCAGCCGCGCGGAGAGCGCCTTGAGCACGGCGGACGAGTCGTTCACGCCCCGCAGCAGCACCGCCTGATTGAGCACGATCGCCGGCAGCATGGCCAGCCGCCGCACCGCCACCGCCACCGCATCGTCGAGTTCAGCCGGATGGTTGGCATGGATCACGACCACGCGGGCCAGACGGCTCTGGGCCAGCGCCCCCACGAGCCCGTCATCGACGCGGCTCGGCAAGACGACCGGTAGCCGCGAGTGGATCCGCAGCCGCCGCAGATGGGGAATCGAGTCGAGCTGTGCCACGAGCCCGCCGAGGTCGTCGTCGGCGGCCAGCAGCGGATCGCCACCGGAGAGGATCACCTCCGAGAGCGACTCGTCGGCGGCCACTGCGGCCAGGGCCTGATCGAGCCCCCGCCGCGTCGCGCCACTGGCCGCGTAGGGAAACTCGCGGCGAAAGCAGTAGCGGCAGTTCACGGCACAGCCGCCGGTCACGAGCACGAGCGCCCGACCGTCGTATTTCCGCACGAGCCCAGGCGCCGCGAGAAAACCTTCCTCCGCCAACGGGTCGGCCTCGTAGCCCGCCACGGACCGCAACTCGTCCGCGCGGGGCAAGACCTGAAGCAGCAGTGGATCGAGCGGGTCGCCGGGCCGCATCCGCGCGGCGAACGCGCGGGGCACGAGGAACGGAAACCCCGCCGTCGAGGCCGCAGCCTCGGCCGTGACCGCCGGGGGAAGGCCGAGGAAGCGGCCCAGGTCGGCGGGGTCGCGGAACGCCTCGGCAAGATCCCGCCGCCAGGCGGATCGCGAGACGCCACCCCGAGGCAGGGCCGCTTGGACCGCCGCCGCGGTCATGATGATCTCGCTGCTCGACGCCATGGCCAACCGGCCTCCACGCCCCGCCGCGGCCGCGGCGTTGACATTTCCCGCCCCCGTCGCGACTCTTGGGGCTCTTCGCGACGGAGAACCCCCGAGCATATGCCGGCGGACCCGACGCGGGAATCGTTTGGCCGCCATGGCGGCCCTGCCCGCCTTCCTCACCAGGACAATCCCCGTGCCTGCCTACAACACGAGCGAGTTCAA
>JBJTPO010000016.1:0-10774 GCA_046075145.1 Planctomycetota bacterium | reverse complement strand
TCGTAGATCTGCGGCATGCGGCGGGCGTTGGTCTCGATCTTGGCCAAGAACTCCAGGTAGGGCGACGCGTACTGCTTTTTCGGCCTGCCAGAGTGGTACTTCGGATCGCCGGAGGTCATGCGCCGGATCTTGGCCGCGGTTGAAACAATCTGGTGGGCGAGGTCGGCGCTGGAAACGTTCTTCGTGTCGCTGGTCATAGGCATCCTCCTTGATGCGCTGGGTGTATCGGCCTGCTCGAATCAGGCTTGTGAGGAATCCGTACTTTCGTTGGTTTTGGGCTCTTGCTGGCGCCAGGAATCACAAGGTTCCCGACGAGTGCCCTCAGGCCCGTACCAATAATTCTAGCGCGGCGGGGCTCTATTCGCGGCATGGTTTGGCACGCCCAGACTCGAATCCCCGCTGAATGCCGCGCGTGACGGGGGTTGTTGCAGAATGCTCCACCCGAAAAGCATGTACCCAAAAGTTCGAGGCGTTCGTGGGGCTCGAAACGGCGCTGACAGAGCCCGCAGGAGCCGCGCTGGAGGCCACGGGGTACGTCATAGGCTGGAGCACGTGCTGGCCCTCTGGCTGCGCCCAAATGCGCCACCACACTGCCCCAACCCCGCCCTCACGCCGACTTCACGGCGGGCAACTCACCGCCCGACAGCCTCTTCCCCGAGCCCGTGTCGGCCCCACGCGGCGAAGGCTGGCCCGGTGCTGTACCCCTGGTCGTCAAGCCAGATTCAACCTTGGGCACCACCGCGGGCACCTGACAAGCGGCCATGATCGGCACCTGCGTGGCCATGAACTCCAGAATCCCTTCACGCAGGCCCTCGGGCAGGCTCTCGAACCATGAAATCCACCCGTAGGCGGTCGTGCGCGGGACTTTGAAGAATCTCGCCAGAGCCGCGCCGCCGTAGCCAGCCCGGGTGTGCAGGTAGACGGCCAAGATTCGTCGCTCGTTCTTGAGGATGACCTTTCGGACCAGCGCGTCGTCGGGCTGGGCGAAGTGGGCAAGCCGGTACTGGAGTTGCCCCTCGAGGATCTCTGCTTCCGCCAGCCTACGTTCCCGGTCGCGGCCGTAGAGTTCGATCAGGGGCTTGAGGCTCGCTTCGCTTGGATCTTGGGCGAACCCTAGGACGACCCCCAGAAACTTGCTCTGCCAGTCGAGGTGCTTCAGCCAGTACCCGACGTCCGCCAGCGCGAAGGCTTCATGGAGGAGAACGCCACGGGACTCGGCTTCACGAAGAAGTTCAGCCAGCCGGTGCGTGCTGGTTGCGAGGTAGTCGTGGCACTTCATGAACTCCTGGCTCATGCGGTCGACCGTCTGCAGGATCTCCTTGATGCGGTCGGGGGTGCGCGTGGCGTGGTTCATGGTGGCGGCCTCGGGGCATCCCCTTGAAGATAGCGCACGGGCAGGGGATAGCGCTACGGGGCAGGGTGGTAGATAAGATCGGGGTTGCCGCGTGACGGAGAGGTTGATCAGCCGCCGTCTGTGCATCGTCAGCGCGGGGCTACCACGGGATTGGGCATATTGAACACCCGTGTCTACGGCCTCAACGGGCGATCGCCAAAGATTATTCCGTTCTTTCCCAGCCCCCTCTGTACCGTTCGTTCCTCAACGGACTTACGGTATCCTTCCAATAGCGATGCCTGGGCGGCGTCTTGGTACCTGGCTAAAGCGTTAACGTACTCTTCCTGCGAAATACCTTTTGTACTCATAAAACTTAGATGAAAATCAGCAACCTCAGAAATAACGGCAAAGTGTGTTGCTTGATCTAGAGCACGCCTGCGGCTTTCGCTTACCGCAACAAAGAGCAAGCCACCAATTATGAAAGCCATTAACCCGATCCATATCTTACACGCAGGTGTCCGTCGTGCGTCCCTCATACTTCAGGCTCATTTCCTTTGGCGCACTTCTAAACTTTTCGCCGGGTCCGCCCGTACACTATCACTGAGTGCTCACTAGTGACATGCCGCTGGCTAAGCTGCAGCCAAGCCTCTGTATTGCCTCAACGTTGAGGTTCGATCGGTGTTCCGCGCCGCGAGACCACCGACGGATCTACTTATACCAGAGGTGTCTCGCATTTAATCCCGCGCCACTGCGTCGTCCTCGCTTACCACAGTTGCTGCCTGCCGTGCCCGCAGGGCGGTTTAATGTTCACTGGATCATCAACGCCAGGTCTCTTCGCCTTCCAGACCGCATGCGCATGCGCATCGCGGACGAACGTGCCGCAGTCACGAACACCGATAGCATAGCTTCCTGGGGTCGCTGTGTGCTCTGATATGTAGTCAACCAGAGCCTGCCGGTACGCGGCGATGTCGAACCTACAACTGTCCAAAAAGACAGGGCTGCATATGGAGTAAGGAGCTCCCGCGGCCAAGCCATCCGGGCTTCTTTCCGGATAGACTATTAAGTCATCACTCCTGATTACTGCTGTGCCCGTTGCACGGTTGTTTCGCTCAAATCGGCCGAACCCTACACCATCAATCGCAATAAAGTTGTGGGAGATCAACGTTTCCCACAATATGTCGCCCTTGAGGTATGCACTACAAAATTTAACCCCTGTGTTGACTTCCTGGAGCCCACTCGGGTCTGTCTTCCCCGTAGGCCCATTCGCAACAAACCGATACCAGTTGTTGTCCCCGGCCTCGAACCCCAGCGGCTCCCAGCCCGCGAAGCGTCCGACGGCGAGTGCGCTACCGGATGAGTCTCTCATCGCCACCATCGGTCACCCTCCCACGTTGATTGCGAACCCAGCGTCGATCTCGTTGGCCCTGATCGATTGATTAGCATCACCCCGTAGCCACCTAGCCAGCCCGGTGTAGTGCCCAGCCTCTCCGACATGGAACCGTCGGTCGCTGAGTTGCACGCTCACCCCTATCTGGGCCATGTAGAGCCGTCGGTTTTCGGGGAAGAGTGTCCGGGCCAGCAGGTAGTCCGCCTCCGCCGCGGCCAACAGCCCAGTGTCCTCCTGATGGCGGCCACGGAGGCCGATGAATAGCCCCAGCATCTGCCGAGGCGAGAGCGCTTGCAAATCAGAGCCACACTCGATCGCGACGTCAGGGACTTTCCGAGATTCCTGGTAGTGCTCATCGGGGTGCGACTGAAAACCTCCCTGGGCGTTGTTGGTCGACTCGATGTTGTGAACTACCTCGCCGTCGTCGTACCGGCAGAAGATATGGGGTCCGGCGCATGCGAGATGGAGAGGCCATCCAAGACGCCAGGCGACGGCTCCATGCAGCGCTGCCAGGTTCCCGCATGTGCCCTGCCGGGTGTCCATGACCCCGTGCACGAACAAATCGCTGGGGTTGGTATACGAGACCGCTTGGAGCTCCCGCTGGTCCTCTCTGTATCGGATGCCGAGGACCTCAGCGAGATACCAACAAAGAACGCCGAGGCGAAAGAACCTGATGTCGTTCTTCCATGCGTCCGGGGATTCGTGGAACTGGTCTTCGAACCGGGCCAGCCGTGACGCCAAATCGACTGCCCATCCATCGGCCGTCCGCTGATAGGACTCAATCGGCAAGTCGCGACAAGCGGGAAGGCCTCGTGCCACAAGAAGGTTGAGTTCAAGCGGGTCGATTGCGGCCAGCACGGAGTCCGACTGGCCGATCAGATCTTCAAGCATGCTGACGGGCATGATCCAGTGCCTTTCGCGGCCTTGTGAACGCCACTGACGCGAGATTCCCTCTGCCACTTATCGCCAGACCGACGACCCTTGCGTCTCATGACGCCCAGCATCCTCCCCGTCACCGACACTAACGTAACGCGTGTTTGGTGGGTCTGTCCAGCCGGGAGGGGGTACGGTCAGGGTAGCCCGTAGCCCGCGCGGGGGTTTTGGCTAGGCTGCCCGCCGTAGCGAGGGGGTACGTCACATCATGCGGAGGACGGAAGGCATGTCACGAGATCGCCAACGGCGAGAGATGCGGCGCGCGAGCGCGGGTAATTTCTTCAGGCGGCACAAGCCTCGCGCCGCAGGACGACAGGGCAAGCTTCGGTTTCCACTCACGAACCTCGAACAGCTTGAGCCGCGACTTGCCCTGACGGCAACGAACTGCGCCGACAGCCCGTTTGATCCGCCGACCGTTCCCAACCCACCGACGTGTCCACCGCCGTCTCTGATTGGCTATCAACTGCAAGCAGACTTCGCGGTCACAGCGCCGGCTCCGTCTCGGCTGACTGCCGCACCGATCGACGCCTATTCCGGCGTTGCAGCCATCTCCTCTATTGACGTGAGTGCCGATGGCTTCGGTGCAACGCTCGCCCACACGCGCACCTGGTCGGGAATGAACAACACAGGACGGAACGGCAACGGATGGGCGACAACGTCCCAGCCGTATCTGATCGTCTACAACACCTTCAACCCCTCTACGAAAGCCAACGACAAGCCAGTCGTCGGGTACGTCGAATCGAGTCAGAATACGACCCTTTTCGATATTACCGGCAGCGGGCCATGGACCTCCCGGTTTTACGGCGGCCAAACGCTCTCGTACGACGCAACCAACGCCCAATGGACAGTACGGGACGCGGTGGGCACCAGTCTCGTCTTCAACGACCTCCCGCGCGATACGTCCGGAGCGTTGTCGTCCAACCCCTTGGTCGGCTATGCCAATCAAGGTCTATTCGGAGCAATCGTGAGCCGCACCGATGCCGGCGGAGCGGTCACGACATGGACGTACGGCACCTCCGGCACGACCTTGAATCTACCGCTCACTATCGAGCGGAGTGATACGGCTACCGGCAAGTCCCAACGGTTGGCCTACGATTACGCCACGGTGTCCAACTCCTTGGGCGGCTCCGCGGTGCTCATCTCGGCCGTGAGTCTTGAGACGCGAGCCTCGTCGTCGGCCAGCTACGTGGCGATCCGCTCAGCAACGTACGACTACTACACCGGCGACGGCTCGGATGCGGACTTTGGCAGGCTTGGGGACTTGAAGCTTGTCACCGTTCACGACGGCGGGACCTCCGGCTCCGCCATTGATCAAACCTACTACCGGTATTCGAAGTTGTGGGGGTACGCCCGAAAAGCGGACCAAGGGCCCTTGAACAACCTGAGCACCACCGGAGGCACCGACGCGACGTATCCACGATATACGAGCTCCTGGAACGACCCCTACTACAACTTCTACCAAAACGCCGACAACAACCTTTGGAGCGGGCTCTCCGTCGTCGTCAGCGGGGCGTCGTACGCCCGTATGGTGGCGAACATGTCGTCGTATGGCACCGCCGCCACGGCAACGTTGACCCCGTACGCGGATCACGTGTTCCGCTATGACCGATGGGGCGATGCCCGCTGGAACTACGAGACCTACGCGAACGCTGATTTTGCGTCCAACTACCACTTCTATACCCGGTATCGGGTGTCGGAGGAGATCGCGCAAGGCACTGGGTGCTCCACCTGTTCCGGAGGGCAAGGCACGTTCGCCTACGAGATGCTCATCAATGCCAGCGCCACGGGCCGGGGCAACGACCAGTACGATCCGAACGTGTGGCGAATGCGCACCACTGAATACTTCCCGGATACCACAAACGCCGACGCGGATAGCGACGGTCGCATCGACGCGAATGCGTGGGCCGACAACGACCGCAAGCTCATCTACATGAACGAGGTGGGCCAGGTGCTGCTGACGGTGAGTGTCGATGTCGACGACACCATCCATCAGGCCACATCGATATCCCGCAGCACGCGAACGGTGACGGTCGTCTCGGCCGGGCATGGCCTCGCAACTGGCGATTCAGTCGCCATCAGCGGCGCAAAAGCCGGGTCAGCAGGCCTCCCGGCGGGAATTCCGTTGGGTACGACGCTGCCCATGTACGACGGCGTATTCACCGTCACCGTCGTGGATGCCAACACCTTTACCTATTCGCTCGGCGCATCGCCGTCCCATGGCGCCCTTCCCGATCTATCGCTGTACGCGTGGACGAAGGTCGTAAGCCAGCACGCGGACTACTACCGCTACAGCCAGGAGTATGCCTCAGGTTCGGCTTATTCAGGTCAGGGGCGGCTCGTGCTCCACGCCCATCCCTCCGCCGTGAGTGGCTTCGAGGAGTTCTACCCCGGGCTGGTCACCAACGGGCTGTCGGAGTCCTACAACAACCAATACCTCCGCGATGATTCCGGGCTGATCGAACTCTACACCTACTACTCGTCCACGACTGCAACAGAGACGGTTGCAGGTGGAGCTGCAGGCCGACTGTGGCAGACGAAGGTCAAGCAAGGAGAAAAGGAGGGCGGGAGCAACATTCTCGCGGGTGGCACCACCGTGGCGCGACAGCAGTACTACGCGCACACCTTCGGCCCTTCCGGCTCCACGGTGACAACGTACCCATTGGCGTCAGAGACCCGATACCGCAACACCGACGGGACGGGACTCGAAACAACGAGCTACTCGTACACCTGGTACTCCGGTGGAGCACGGCCCGAGCAAGTCGTCACGACACATCCCACAGCGACCACCGCACAAAACGGCCCCAACTCGGGCGACACGACGACATCGGTCTACGACATCTACGGTCAGGAGACGTGGACGAAGGACGGAGATGGCTTCCTGCGATACCGAGAGTATGACGTCCTCACGGGCGCCCTGACAAAGCTGATTGTGGACGTCGACACGGCGCAAACGGGAACATTCTCTGGGCTTCCGTCTGGATGGACAACCCCGACTGGCGGTGGCCTGCACCTGACGACTCTCGTCGAGGTTGATGGCCTGGGACGTACCACACGGCAGGTGGATGCCGGCGGAAGCGTGACGTTCACCGTGTACAACGACCCAGCCCATGAAGTGCGGACGTACCGAGGCTGGAACGCCACGACCGGAACTACGACAGGCCCGATCGAGATTGCCCGTGAGTACCGTCCGACCACTCCAGTGGGCACGGCCACGACGACGGTCTATCGGGAAACCTTGACGACGTCAGCGACGCCATCCGCCACGCTGACGAGCGGCGGCTACGTGCCGACGGGGATCGAGACGATCACTGCTGCGAATCTGCAGTCCCTCGCCCGGGCAGTGACCAACAACGCCGGACAGATCGTCGAAGTGGACAGGTACTTCTCGTTCACGGGGATCACCTATTCTGCAACGAACCTTCATCTCGGCACGGCAAGCAACGACTCGGCCACGGGCAACTACCATCCGACCTACACGGACTTCGACTCGCGAGGCGTCCTCAAGCGCGTCGTCGATCCGAGCGGCACCATTACGCGACGAATCTATGACGGGTTCGAGCGGATTGTGGCAGTGTGGATGGGAACGGACGATACCCCGACGACTGGCTACTGGTCCCCGAGCAACACGGCGGGGACAGATCTCGTGATGGTGGCCACGTATGAGTACGACAACGGTCTCTCCGCGGGCAATGGGTTGCTGACGACCGTGACGCTGATTCCTGGACTTGGTGCTGCTGACCGAGTTACCCGGATGGCCTACGACTGGCGGGATCGCCTCGTAATCACGAAGGCGGGCGTTGAATCCTCCGAGGGCACCGCAACCAACCGGATCCTCACCTACACAGAGTATGACAACGTGGATCGCCCCACCGCGATGAGCCAGTACGATGGCGACGGTGTCTCGATCGTGGACGCGAATGGGGACGGCGTTCCCGACAAGCCATCCAACTCATTGCTGCGAGGACTGACAACGAATGAGTACGACAATCGCGGCCGGGTATTCCGCGAGACTCAGTACGGCGTTGACCCTTCCGCGGGCACGATCGGGGCTGGGCTCACGACTTCCTACTGGCGTGACCGGCGGGACAACGTCATCAAGGTGCAGGCTCCGGGAGCGCCGACACAAAAGTATCGCTATGACGGAGCTAGCCGGACGACGGTGTCCTACCTGTCGGATGGTGGCGGAGACTCCACGTGGTCTGATGCCAAGACGGTGACCGGGGATACCGTGCTTGAGCAGACTGAGATATCGCTCGATGGCGTCGGAAACCCAATCCTCGTCAACACTCGCAAGCGGTTCCACGATGCCACTGGAACAGGATCGCTTCAGGCTGCCACGAGCACCGTCAGCCCATCTCGGAGTTCCTATCAAGCCTACTTCTACGATGCCGGTTACCGCCTGACCGACATGGTTGATGTTGGGTCGAATGGCGGATCGACCTACACCCGTCCGACGTCGGTTCCTCCTCGATCCAACACGGCGCTTGTCACCTCGTTTACGTTCGACGGTGCCAGCAATGTGCAGAACGTGACCGACCCGAAGGGCATCGTGCGGCGCACGAACTACGACGCGCTCCATCGACCCACGGCAACGATCGCCGCATACACGGGGTCGGCTGCGGGATCTGTCTCGGACGTCACGACCCTTACCACGTACGACGGGGCTAATCACGCGCTCACCGTGACTGCTGTGCAGCCGTCAGGAACTCCTTCGCAGACCACCCGGTTTGTCTACGGCGCGACGATCGCGCCCGGGAGCGGCCTATCCTCGAATACAGTCCTTTCCGAAACCCGGTACCCCGATCCGAGCACGGGGCTACCGTCCACGAGTGAACGAGATGTCTACACGGTGAACGCGATCGGGGATCGGACGACGTTCACCGACAGGAACGGAACGACGCATGCCTATGCGTACGATGTGATGGGCCGACCTGTGTCAGACACCGTCACCACGCTAGGAGCCGGAGTCGACGGTGCCGTTGGTCGTCAGGAGACTGCGTACGATTCCGCTGGACATGCGGCGGTTTTCACCAGCTTCTTGACGCCGACAGGCAGCACGATCGTCAACCAGCGAATGCGGGCATTCAACGGGTTCGGGCAGCTGACCGCCGACTATCAGTCGCACACGGGTGCGGTGAACACATCGGCGACTCCAGTGGTGCTCTACACGTATACCGAGGGTTCCGGCGGCAACCACAGCCGACCCACGGGGGTAACGTATCCGAACGGCCGCAGCATCGGCTACGGCTACGACAGCGGAACTGATGACTCGATCAGCCGGCTGTCACGGGTGACGAGCCTGACCGCATCCGGAGGCAGCAGCGTATCCCTGGAGGTCTTCAAGTACCTCGGGATAACCAGCGTTGCGGAGCGATCACGGCCGGAGACTGGCGTTGCTCTCACAATGATCAGTCAGTCAGGTTCTACAGGCGACGCTGGTGACAAGTACACGGGGCTCGATCGGTTTGGTCGCGTTGTCGACCAGCGCTGGATCACCGGCAGCGGGAGTTCCGCCAGTGACGTCGATCGCTACGGCTACACGTACGACCGCAACAGCAATCGCACCGAGCGCGCGAATGCCATGAATTCGGCGTATTCTGAGTCCTACACCTACGACGACCTCAACCAGCTGCAGATCTTTACGCGCAGCGGCGGAACTCCGACGACGCAGGGATGGATGATGGACGCCCTCGGAAACTGGACGTTCCGCGTCACGGACAGCCTTCCGGAATTCGGCACCGCTAATGCACAGAACGAACTGACCGATATTGATTCAGCCACCCTGGCATACGATGCCAACGGCAACATGACGGTAGACGAGCTTGGACGCTCCCTGACATACGACGCATGGAACCGCCTCACGGTCGTGGTAGATGCCTACAATACCCCGGTAGCCGCCTATCAATACGATGCCCTCGGGCAGCGGGTCCTTCGCTACACTGACGACGGCATGGTGGCAGAGCTGCGGGACCTCTTCTATTCCGACCAGTGGCAAGTGCTGGAGGAACGCATTCGCCCCATCGCTGGCGGCGTGTCATCCCAGGCGGACGCGCAGAACGTTTGGAGCCCTGTGTACGTTGACGCGCTGATCGAGCGGGATCGCGACGCAGATGCTTCTGCGACGACCGGCGTAGGTGGGCTGGAGGAGCGTGTGTACGCCCTTCAGGATGCCAACTGGAACACAACGGCGATCGTCGCCGCCTCGGTCAGCGGGGTCGCCGCTGGAACGGTGCTGAATCGGTTTATCTACTCTGCATACGGCGAGGCAGAGGTCTTGGACGCTGCGTGGTCGTCAGTCTCTGCGCCCAGCGTGCCATGGACACAACTGTTCCAAGGGCTCTCGGTGACGGGCCTGACAGGCCTCGCCTACGTCAGGCACCGCGACTACTCACCGCGGCTCGGGCGGTTCATCCAGCGTGATCCGCTGGGTTTCGAAGCCGGCGACAACAACTGGTACCGGTTTGTGGGAAATAGACCCGTGGGATCAACGGACCCTATGGGTTTAGAACCAGGGCTTCCACAAAACCCAGGCTTTACGCCAGCGTTTTCCCCTGCTTCGAACTGTCCGCCACATGCGCGTCCGAAAGACTCGTCGGTGCCTCCCATGCATGGTGAAAAAAGAACAATCAGGAAGTTTAAGGAGTGCCCAAACCTCCCAAATATCGGCGTAATGGCATCGCAAGATCAGGAGTACGTTGCCCGCTGGTACGGGGGTGGATATTGGGAGAATCGTGGCGACTTGCGAGTCGATGAATCGTGCCCTACCGAAGAGACCCTGGCAGGACGAACCGTGGTGATTCACGGGTGTTTTAAGGGAACATTTTATCTGGGAGAGCGGCACGCAGCCGATCCCATGATGGCATTTCCGTTTCCTCCGGGAGACGTCCACATTGGCTATCCTCAGCCAAAGGTGCCTTTTACGTACCGGATGCCTGAGGCGATAGAAGTTGATCGTGGCGCCGCGCAACGCGTTATCCAAGCCATGATTGCTGCCAAGGAGTTTCTTCTTTCAATGGGAAGGCTCAACGAGGCGCAGGCGCAACAATCTGGCATTGATTGCCTTAAAAAGGCCGCACAGTTTCTTTAGGAGTAGTCTCCGGTGATGTGGACGGGCCCGCTTA
>JBJTPO010000015.1:0-2248 GCA_046075145.1 Planctomycetota bacterium | reverse complement strand
GCCCGGATCGCGGGCCTGGCGCACAAGGGCCACCTCGGCGTGGGAGCCGACGCCGACATCGCCTGCTACCGCCCCGACCGCGACCTGGCGGCGATGTTCGCGATGCCCGCGAAGGTGTTCAAGGCGGGCGTTCTCGTGGCGGAGGACGGCCAGATTCGGGCCACGCCCGTCGGCGCCACGCTCGCGTCGAACTCTGCCAACGCGGTTCCCAGGGGGCGAACCAGTCCGGAAACCGACCGGCCTTGAGGCACCCAACGGGGACAGTCGCCGGCTCGGGGACTGTCCCCTTTCTTCGCAACCGAAAGGGGACAGTCCCTGGTCAGGGACAGTCCCCGAGCCGCATCGCGTCGAACAGCCCGGCCACGAACCGCGCCGCTGAAAACTTGGTCGCCGCCCGCGCCGCCGCAGCCGCGCCCAAGCGGCTCGCAAGCAGCTCGTCTTCCAGGATCCCGAAGGCCCGCCGCGGAAACTCGCTCTCGGGCACGGCCGGCACGATCCGCCCCGTCTGGCCGTCCGCGATCAGCTGCCCTACCGCGTCGCTCTCCACGGCGACGGCCGGCACGCCGCGGGCCATCCCGTCGAGGATCGCCCCGCCGAGGGCAACGTCGCCCGACTGCCAGACGAGCTTCACCTCGCCGAGCAGGGCCTGGATCGGCGCGCAGTCGGGCGCGATGAAGAGCCGCTCGGCGAGCTCCTGAGCGCGGGCGCGGCAGCGGATCTGGTGAAGCAGCGGCCCGGCCCCAACGAGCACGTGCTGGAGATCCTTGCGAACCACGCCGAGCTGGTCGATCGCCCACAGGAGTCGCGTCAGCCGGGCCGCCGGTTCGAGCGGCGCGACGCAGAGCGTCCAGTGCCGCGCCGGATCGAGTCCGAGGCGCGCGGCCAGTTCGAGGCGGTCGACTCCCGCCTCGTGGTCGGCGGCGCTCCCGGGCGGCACGACGCTGATCCGCGCGGCCGCTACGCCGGCCGCGCCGCAGGCCGCGGCCACGCGGGGCGAGGTCGCCACGACGGCATCGAGCCGTCGGATCGCCTGCCGCAGGGCATAGCCACGCGGCTCGATCGCCAGCCAGCCGACCGCCCGGCAGCCGGACACGACTCGGCCGGCCACCGCCACGGGCGCCACCTGCGAGCGCCCAAAGCCGAGGATCGCGGCCGGCCGCAGCCTGCGGGCGAGCCCCGCGAGCCGGGCCGTCGCGGCGAGATCGGCCACCGGCCGGCGGCCCACGCGATGCACGGGCCGGCCCGTGCGGGCCAGCCGGTCCGCGAGCGTGCCACCGGTCGACGTGATCGCAACGCTCACGTCATGCCCGGCGGCGGCGAGGGCGGCAGCCGCGAGTTCGACCTGCCTGCCGGTGCCGACGGGATCAAGCCCGCGGACGACGAGCAGGATCCGGTTACCCGCTGCCATCGGCATCCCGGCAGGCGGCGCCCGCGGCAGCCCGGGCGGCGGCCACCTGCGACGCGCGGGTGGCGGCGATCTCATCCTCGTCGAGCACGGCGAGGTAGGGCAGGTGCCGCCAGGCCCCGTCGAAGTCGAGCCCGTAGCCCACGACGAACTCGTCGGGGATGTCGAAGCCGATGAAGTCAGGGCGGGTTGCCACCTCGGCTCGCCCCTCCTTCGCCAACAGCACGAGCGACCGCACGCTCGCCGCCCCGCGGCGGCCAAGCTCCTCGAGCAGGGCCTCGAGCGTGCGGCCGGTGTCGAAGATGTCGTCCACGAGGAGCACGTCCCGCCCGGTCAGGTCGGGAAGCAGGTCGAGCCGCAGCTCGAGCTCGCCGGGCCGGGTCGCCGTGCCGCGGTAGCTGCTGGCCCAGTCCATGCTCACCTGCACCGGTCCTTCGAGCCGTCGGATCAGGTCGGCCACGAGCACGATGCTGCCGGTGAGCACGCCCACGACGGTGAGCGGCCGCCGACCGACGACGCCGCGCACCTCGGTGGAGAGCCGGTCGATGCCGGCGGCCAGGTCATCGGAGGAGAGAAGCACTCGCATCGATTCGCGTTCCTACGCGGGGGCCGAAGAAAGTCTCAAGGCTCACAGGATACCCGCATCCGCAGCGCCGGTAGAATAGGCGTCGATTGGTGGATTTCGGGTAACCGACCGAGGGGTTGCCCGTGCCAATCGAGCAGCGTTGCTGGGCGAGCGCAGCGGGATTGCGGAGCACAGGCCAGCATCGAGTCAGCGAAGGGCAGGATGCCCGTAGCGAACGTCAAGCGAGAGGGCATGGGCACTCACGAGCCGGATTGAGC
>JBJTPO010000014.1:0-7245 GCA_046075145.1 Planctomycetota bacterium | reverse complement strand
TCGGGCGTGGCCGTGAGGCCGAGCGTGAACGACGGGGCAGCCCGCGACAGCTCCGATAGCCGCGCGAGCACGCGGCGGTAGCTCGGCGCCTCGGCGTGGTGCACCTCGTCGATCACGCAGTAGTCAAACGGGGCCGCCGCCGCGAGGGCCGCGAGACTGTCGAGCCGGGAGAGCTTTTGGATCGACGCGATGACGAGCTGGCCGGAGAGGTCGCACGACGACCCGGCGACGTAGGACACGCTCACGGGCGCGATCGCCTGCCGGAGCGTGGCTTCGGCCTGCGCGAGGATTTCTGCTCTGTGGGCGATCACGAGCACCCGCGGCGGCCGGCCCAGCTCCTTGCCAATCGCCACGCAGTCAAACGCCGCGAGCCAGGTTTTGCCGAGGCCCGTGGCTACGGCGACGAGGGCTTTTGAGTAGCCGTCGCGACGGATCGCGGCAAGGGAGACGAGGGCCTCGCGCTGCCAGGGCCGCGGGGCGAACGTCGCGGCGGGCTCGGATGACGGCGCTGCCATGCCGGGGCGGGCCGGTTCGCCATCCCACACCCGCCGCATCTCGGCGGCCGCGGCGGCCCGCTCGGCATACCGCTCCACGACGTCGGCCGAGAGCGGCGTGGCCTGTTGCCAGAGGTCGCTAAACGCCCGGGCGAGTTCGAGGTCGATCGCGGCCGTGCCCGACGTCTCGCCGATGAGGTTCCATTCCACGCCCGTCTGGAGCGCGGCCCGCGAGAGGTTGCTCGAGCCCACGACGATGATCCCGCCCGACGAGTCGGCAATCCGCCACGCCTTCGGGTGAAACGACGCTGGATTGCCCGAGAGGTTTTCCAGCTCCACGAGCCGGGCCGAAAACGCCCCCTCACCCGGCCTGCTGCCGGCCTCTCCCTCGGGGAGAGGCTGCGCGGGGCCAGCGAGGTCGATCCAGCCGAGCAGCTGCCTCAGGGCGTCGGGCGACGTGATGCCGAGGTAATCCCCCACGAGCAGCCGCACCTTCGCCCCGGCCGCGAGCGCACTGAAAAGGCTCTCCTGCACGATATCGAGCCCCGACACCTGCACGAACGACGCGAGCAGGTCGATCTCCGTGGCTCCCGGCAGCCGCTCCGCGAGCCGTGGCCAAAGCGGGCGACCTGGCCCGGTCGTGAGTGAAAGAGTTGCCCCTTTGAAGCCCGGAGCGGGAGCGATGGGACTCCGGGCCGTTGGGCGATCCCGGGTTTGCATGGAGGGGTGGGTGGTCCTCGCACCCGGTGTCCCCCGGCTTCCGCCGGGGGCTTCCATGTCGGAAAGATAGTTCCCCTTCCCCGGAATCACATGCCGCACGCCGCCGCGGGGGTCGGGCATGTCGCCTGAATACCGCGGGATCACGTGCACATGCACATGGGGCACGGTCTGGCCGGCTGCGGCCCCGGCATTGAAGCCGACGTTGTAGCCATCGGGCTTCGGGTCGAGCCGCTCATCAAGCAAGCCCCGCACCTCGCCCACGAGCTGCATGAGGGCCGCCTGCTCGTCGGGCGTGCAGTCGAAATACGTGGCCACCACCCGCCGCGTGATCACGAGCACGTGCCCCGGTGACACCGGAAACGAGTCGTAGATCGCGAAGCAGAGCGGGCTCGCGCAGAGCCACTCTGATTCGGGGATCAACGCAAACGGCGAGGGGCCAACTTCCATGGCGAAAGAGTCTACGACCCCGAGGGACAACGTTGGTCCGGGGTAACGTCGCTCGAGCTGAGGTCGAGGGATGGGCTTGACAAGACAGGGTACATGCGTACACTCACCGCGGCCCTGTTTGTCTACGCTGATGCAACTCCCCAATGCCCACCTCGCGACGGTTCCAATCGACAAGATCGTTGGCTACTTGCTCAGCCCGACGCACCCGCGAGGGAAATCCAAAGCCGTATTTTTCCGAAACCTGGGGTTCAAAGAGTCAGCCCCCGAATCCTTGGCGACCCAACTAACGCGACACGCCATGGAGAACGACGTGCTACACGAGACTGCTACCGAGTTCGGCATTCGGTACGTGATCGATGGTTGGATCGGCTCGCCAGTTGGGCACCGAGCGAGGATCCGTACGGCATGGTTCATCGATCATGGCCGCGAAATACCTCGTTTCGTAACCGCCCACCCAATCCGCGGGAGGAGAAGGTAGAATGACACAGCCGTTTGAAGCCCATAGCCAAGACGAGCCAGGTATGATTCGCGAACTTGACGAAGTCGTGCTGACGTGTGATCTGCCGGAGCAAAAGCTCGCGGCCGGAGACATCGGCACTGTCGTGCTCGTGCATGGAGAAGGACAAGGGTACGAAGTCGAGTTCATCACGCTGGATGGCGAGACGATCGCCATTTCCACGCTTCGGGCAGACCAAGTCCGGCAGGCGCATGCGGACGAAATCGCCCACGCACGGCCGATCACCTTGTAGTGCCCGCGTTGCGGCTGGTGCATATTCGGCTCGGAAATGAGCTGCGTCCCCGGGATTGAAGCCCACGTTGTATCCATCGGGCTTGGGGTCGAGCCGCTCATGGAGCAACCGCCGCACCTCGCCCACGAGCTGCATGAGGGCCGCCTGCTCGTCGGGCGTGCAGTCGAACCACGTGGCCACGACCCGCCGCGTGATCACGAGCACATGCCCCGGCGACACGGGAAACGAGTCGTAGATCGCAAAGCAGAGCGGGCTCGCGCAGAGCCACTCCGCTTCGGGGATCAACGCAAAGGGCGAGGGGCCGGCTTCCATGGCCGAAGAGTCTACGACCCCGAGGGACAACGTTGGTCCGTCGCCCCAACAACTCGAGCCGCGCCCTTGCCAATGGAGTGTACGGACGTATATATCTCGCTTTCTGCACTGAAGTTGCCTGCATATCAGATCCGATATATACTGAACGGGCCGAACGACGATCGCCGAAAACCGCTCGTCTGGCTGCGCGGTCGCGTGAAGACGCCGCCGTTCAGCACGGCGGGCCGGATCGAGGCCGGGATGCTGTTGAGCCTGCTCCAGGCGGGCGAGTCGCTCTCCATGCCGTACTCCCGCCCCCTGCCGACGATCGGACCGCGGTGTGCCGAACTCAGAATCCGCGATGCCGATCACAACTGGCGCATCGTCTATCGGCTGGACCACGACGCCGTGATCGTGGTGGATGTCTTCGCCAAGAAAACCGAGCGGATTCCCGATGAAATCATCACACAGTGCAGGCAGCGCCTCCGGCAATACGACCAGGCGACGCGCGACGCGGAGAAAGGCTGACACCATGCCGATGACCGCCATGAAGCGCAAGGCGCTCGTCGCCGCCGGTTGGAGCGTCATTGACGCCGCAGAGTTTCTCGGCCTCAGCGAAGAGGAACGGCAACTCGTGGAGATGAGGCTGGCCTTGGCCCTCGCCGTACGACGGCAGCGGCTCGCCGGCGGACTGTCGCAGAAGCAACTCGGCACACGAATGGGCACGACCCAGCCGCGAATTGCCAAGATCGAGGTCGCCGCGAGCGACGTATCGCTCGACCAACTCGTGAGGGCCTACACGGCGGCGGGAGGCCGGATCGAATGCCTGCCGCAGCGGTCCTCGGGAAACGCCGGCGGTCGCCTCCAAGTGAGGCTCGCGCCGGCCAAGGTGCCCCAGCCATGAACGCGCTGGCGCTGCGGGCCCTCGGGCAGGCTCAATAGAGATTCTTCTTGCCGAAAAACATCTCGATCGGCTGCTGCAGCTGGGCCCCGAAGTCCGACGCCGCACCGCTGATCCGCCAGATGTTTTCCACGGCACTCGCTCGCCGGTCGATGTGCACGTGGCGATACTCGCCAGTCTTCGGATCGCGCCGGACGACCCCGGCGCGCAGCGGCTTTCGCAACTCAGCGATACATGCCGCGTGGCCCTTGGCGACGGCGAAGCGGATCAGCGCCTGGCGATCGGCGTCAGCCAGCAACATGGGAACGATCCGAGCCAGGTTGAGGATCGCGTCGTGGACCCAGTACGGGGCGTATAGGCACTTGATGTGCTCCGCGCCCTGACGCACCGCGATGGAGGGCAGCCGGATCCGCCAACTGCTCAGGCGGGTGATCAGCAGCGTCAGGGGACTGGCGTCGATTTTCCGGGTCGGGATCAACAGCCCGGCTCGGCGTGCGTTGTCGAATACCGTTCGTGGCAAGCAGCGGCCGAGCATCGACTCAGACCCGCGGCACACCTGATCGTCACAGCGAGTCCCATGCGTCTCGGCGAGGGCCCTGAAGCCGGTGCCCTGAAGTGGCTCCCGAATAGCCTGGCCGTCCGGCGCGAATGCCACGTGAGCCGCGTAGCAGAAGCCATGCGGTGACACGCCGCCATAGGGGCCGCCGTCGGGCGACATGACCATTCGCGGCAGCCTGCCGAGTGCCGCACACAAAAGCCCGATCGGCGGCAGATCGACACACAGCGACAGGAACGCCCGGGTCGCGAGGCCCATGATCCCGTCCGCGGGAAGGGTGTCATGCTCGCCGGACGGTGGCCGCCAGCCCGGAAGCCAAAAGGCGGCAGCGTCGTCGACTGACCATGACTGCGGGGAATCGGCCCCTACGCCCAAGCCGGCGGCGAGGTGCAGCATCCGCTCATAGCGGCCGGGATCGGGCAGGTCGGAGAGCGGTTCGGGGGAGGGATAGCAGGACATGGGGCGAGATCCTCATGGGATGAACTGGCGGCTCCGTTTCGAAGCCGCCGGCCCGCGACAGTGCCGGCACGCACCCCCTCAACACAGTCCTTACAGGACTGTATAGCGCGCCCGCGTACGCACGAGGGAGCCCTACCCCTGGCAGCCACACTCAACGTGATACCGGGCCGGCTCAGCCCGCCTGCTCGGCTCGCAGCAGCTGAAACCGCGGCACCGCCCTGCCCTCGATCACCACCGTCTCGGCGAACATGGCCGCCGGGCGGACCCACAGGCCGCGCTCGCCATACTCCTGCCGGTAGACCACGAGCTCTTGAAGCGTCTCGCTGTGGCGGGCGACGCCGAGCACCGTGTACTCGTTGCCCTTATAGTGCCGGTAGCGGCCCGGCTGGATCTCGGCCATGCGTTGCCTCGCCCGCTGTGAGAATCGGCGAAGGGGGAATCGGATGGTCTGGCGACGGCCGCGAGCATACACGGACGATATACTTCTGGTGTTCACTGCAACCGAGAGAGGTATGGCAATCCCACTGATCCAAGCTGATCCCGATGTGATGCTGGGAAAGCCCGTCGTCCGCGGAACCCGCATCACCGTCGAGACGATCCTGCGAAAGCTCTCCTGCGGCGAATCCAGCGAGCAGATTCTCGAATCTCATCCCCGGCTCACCCGGGAAGCCGTCCTCGCCGCGCTCGACGATGCAGCCGAAGCCATGGGACACGAAACGGTACACGCGGTGTGTGATCGGGAGTTGGCATGAGAAAAGCCGGCAGGGCAGCACACCACTTGGAGTGACGAGGCTATGACCGTTGAAATTCCCGCCGACCTGGCACCTTTCGTGCAGCGACTCATCGCCGAGCGGCGATTTCTCACCGAAGGCGATGTGCTCGCCGAAGGCCTGCGGCTGCTCCAGTCTCAGGAGGCCCTGCGAGCTGCCGTACGAGAAGGCTTTTCGCAGCTCGATGAAGGCCGATCCGTGCCCGCAGCCGAGGTGTTCGCGAAGGCGAGAGAGCACATCCAGTCGGCCGAGCGAGCCCGGCGGGCATGAGCGAGGTCAGGTTTTCTGCTGCCGCACAGTCGGACCTGCTCGACATCGTGGTGTTCATCGCCCGCGACAATCCTCGCGCCGCCGAAGATTGGCTTGCGGCTATCGAAGAGCGGTGTGAACTTCTCGCGGATCACCCGCTGACCGGTGAACTGCGGCCGGGTTTCGGAATAGCAGACTGCCGGAGCGTGTCTGTCGGGGTGTCTGTGGTCTTTTTTCGGCATATTCAGAGCGGTGTCGAAATTGCCCGGGTTGTGCATGGAAGCCGCGACCTCGGCCAACTCTGAAACCCCCGAGCTGGATTTCTCATGGGCCGGAGCGTCGTTCTCGCCGGTGCCGCCCGCTGCCCGCGGTGCAGCCTGCCGCCGCGGTGGTGCACCTGCGACATGCTGCCGCCGGTCGAGACCCGGCTCACGGTGCAGGTGCTGATCCACCGGCTCGAGCAGTGCCGGCCGTCGAGCACCGGCAAGCTCGTGGGCCGCGCCGTGACCGGAGCTATCTGCCACGTCTACCAGCGCGGCAACCGCTTCTTTCCCGCGACCGGATATCCGGCCGATGCCGTCGAACACGGGCGGGAGCTGTGGGTGCTCCACCCGTCGGGCGACCCGCTGCCTGAGCGAGCCGCCGCCGATGGCTCGATGCCGCAGCCGCGTCCAGCGGTCGTCCTCCTTGATGGCTCATGGCGGCAGGCCGGCGAAATGCTCGCGAGCATGCAAGGCCTTGGGCGGTGCGTGCGGCTGCCGGCTGCCGCGACGAGCGAGCCCAGCCGCTACTGGTTGCGAGATCAGGCCAAGCCCGAGCAGCTCTGCACCGCCGAGGCGCTGATCGGAGTGCTCACGGCCGGGGGCGAGCCCGAGGCCGCGCGGCAGCTGTGGCTGCACTTCGAGCTGCATGTGTACGCGACGCTGCTGGTCCGTGGCCACCGCGAACTGGCCGAGCGGTATCTCGGCCACTCGCCCCTGATCGCCGAGGCCCCCGATGCCCTCGACCGCCTGCACGCCCGCCGCGGAACCTGACAGCACGCGTGGCCCTCGCTGCCGCGAATGGTTCAAAGAAGGCCGCCGTGGGGCATCACCCGAGGCCCGCGCAGCCGCCCATGCCGCACTGCGGACGGCCACACGTCTCCGCGGCCGCGGCCTGCCCGCCGCCGCCACCGGAAACGTGGCCCCGGACGACGCTCAGGAGCTTGGTGAGCTTCGTGCTGTGGCAGTGCGGGCACTCCGGCTTCTCGTCGCCGCGAATGAGCAACTCGATTTTCTGACCGCACTTCTGGCAGGAATATTCGTACAACGGCATCGGTGTTGTCTCCCTGGCGACGGGACTGCAATCTACATGGATACGTTCGACGCGCTCAACCAGCGTCGCTCGGTGGAAGCGATGCCCTGGAACCGCCGATGAGAGCCCGCCGCATGCTCTGGAGCCTGTTCACAATAGCGATCGGCGTATACGCGGGGCTCTGCCTCGTGTTCCTTGTCTTCCAGCGGTCGGTCATCTACATGCCCACGCCGTTAACGCCGGCGCACGCGCAGACGCTCACACTCGAGGTGCCGGGCGCCTAGGTACGGACCTCCTCCCTTCCCCCCTCCCTCCC
>JBJTPO010000013.1:0-2014 GCA_046075145.1 Planctomycetota bacterium | reverse complement strand
TCGGCGAACTGCCGCCGCACGTCGGCAGGCGCGACGAGATGCAGCCGCGTCACCAGGATCGCCGCCTCGACCACGGCGTGGGCCGCGCGGTGAAAGCCGAGGAACGGCCGACCGGCGTGCTCGGCCACGACCCGCGCCCCGAGCATGAGCCGCTGGCCGGAGTCATCGACCGAGTCGATCTCGAACTCCCACGCCCGGCAGGCATCCTCGAGCACGAACCCCGCGACGGCCGTCGCCGGCCTGACCGCCGGCGGCGCCGCCGGCCGCCCGGCGACGGCCTCCGCCAGCGACAGAACGTCGTCGGTGACGTGAAACACCCCGACCCGGGTCCGCAGCAGATTGCCCGCCGTCTGGCTCGCAGGAAACGGCCGCAGCACGAGCCGCGTGAGCCGCCCGGCCCGCCGCTCGGCCTCGTCGATCGTCGGCCCCATCGCGGCCAGATGCAAGCCGCCGGCGGGGTCGGTCGTGGTGACGAGGCCTTCGAGGATCATGGTGCCCAAGATGATAGATTGGGAGTTTCGCTCCTGCGAACGCCCGCGATGAACGCCGCTGTGTCCCGCATCCACTTCGTCACCGGCCGGCTCGCCGAGCACTCGCTCCGGCAGGTGCTCGACCGGCTCGCGCCGCGGGTCGGCTTCGAGGCCACCGTGCAGGTGATGCCGATCACGGTGGCGGCGCTCATGCCCACGACCTGGATCGCGCGGCGGCTCGAGGTGCCCCCCGGCACCGACCGGGTGATCATCCCCGGGGCCTGCCGGGGTCCACTGGAGGCCTTCGCCGAGGTCACGGCCGTGTCGGTGGAGCGGGGCCCGGAAGACCTCCGGGGCCTCGACGACTTCTTCGGGCAGAAGTCCCGTGACCTGGCCGATTATGGAACGCACGACATCGAGATCATCGCCGAGATCAACCATGCGCCGCGGCTGCCTGCGGCCGCGCTTCTGGCCGAGGCTCGACGGCTCGCGGCCGCCGGCGCCGACCGGATCGACGTCGGCTGCGATCCGGGTGACTGCTGGGCCGGCGTGGGCGATGCGGTGCGGATGCTCGTCGGCGAGGGCTTCCGCGTGTCGATCGACAGCTTCGAGCCCCGCGAGGTGGCGGCGGCCGTCAAGGCCGGGGCCAGCCTCGTGCTCTCGGTCAACTCATCGAATGCGTCGGCCGCGGCCGACTGGGGCTGCGAGGTGGTGGTAGTGCCTGACGTGCCGGCCACGATGGAGGGCTTCGATGCGACGGTCGCGCGACTGCGGGATGCGGGTGTGGTCTGCCGGCTCGACCCGGTG
The DNA here is from genome assembly GCA_046075145.1 of Planctomycetota bacterium. Classification (GTDB taxonomy): domain Bacteria; phylum Planctomycetota; class Planctomycetia; order Pirellulales; family UBA1268; genus QWPN01. The sequence continues at coordinate 737 of JBJTPO010000013.1, read as the reverse complement.
CTCGAGCCGATCGGCTTCGGGTTCGCGGCCAGCCTGGGCCGCTACCTCGACGTCCGCCGGCGGTATCCGGAGGCCGAGATGATGATGGGCGTCGGCAACCTGACCGAGCTCACCGACGTCGATTCCGCGGGCGTCAACACGCTCCTGCTCGGCTTCTGCCAGGAGACGGGCATCCGCTCGGTGCTCACGACCGAGGTGATCTACTGGGCGGCGTCGAGCGTCAGGGAATGCGACCTCGCCCGCCGGCTCACCTGGCACGCCGTCACCCATCGCACGCTTCCCAAGCACGTCGAACCCCGGCTCGTCACGCTCCGCGCCGGCAAGCCGCAGGCCCACGGCACGGCGGCGCTTGCGCGCCTCGCGGCGGCGATCCGCGACCCGAACTTCCGCATCTTCGCCGAGGGGGGGGAGATCCATCTCGTCGGCCGCGATCTCCACCTCGCGTCACGCGATCCCTTCGCCCTCTTCGCCGCGCTCGGCGCCGCGGGGCGCGACGACGTCGATCCCTCCCATGCCTTCTACCTCGGCTACGAGATGGCCAAGGCGACGACGGCGCTGACGCTCGACAAGGACTACCGTCAGGATCAGGCCCTCGACTGGGGGCATCTGACGCGGCCGGAGATCGCCCACGGCCCGTCGCGCGCAGCCGCGCGGGTCGCGGGAGCCACCGAACCCGCCGTGGCGGGCGAACTTCCGGAGCGGGACGGCACCGACGCGGAGCAGCGTCGATGACGTTC
>JBJTPO010000012.1:0-1697 GCA_046075145.1 Planctomycetota bacterium | reverse complement strand
CTGCGACCAGGTCTCGAACCGGTCGCGGGGGGCGACGAGCGCCACCAGCGGCTCGAAGCCGCACCCGACGAGTTCGCTCTCCCGTGAGGCCACATCGGGCCGTTCCAGTTCGAGCAGGTGCACGATCCCGAGGTGCACGCTGCCCACCGGATTGGAGTCGTCGTTGATCAGCCCCACGCACCGGCCCGTCCAGCCGCCGCCGATGGCGATCTCCTCGGCGAGTTCCCGCCGCATGCCGGCCTCGTAACTGGTGTCGTCGCCGTGCTCGCCATCGGTGCTGGAGATGTGGCCGCCGATCCCGAGCGACCGCTTGGCCCGCAGCCGGGCCTCACTCTGGCCGCCGCCGCGGGTGTAGGCGAAGTAGTGGCGACGGCCGTCGTCGCCCCGCCAGGCGAGCACGCAGTAGGGAATCAGTTGCTTGAAGGACGGATCGTCTTCCACGCTCGCCCGCGGCCGCCACGACGTGTGGGCGGGGTCAAGGAGCAGCGGCAGGTAGGCGGCGGTGTCGCCGCAAAAACCCTGAAAGGCTCCGGCCCGGTCGAAGAGCGGCCGCGGCACCACCAGCACGTGTTCATCGGGAAACTCGCCCATGCTGGATGAAGGTAGCAGAATCGCCGGTCGGATGCCCGCCGGCATGCGGTAGCATCCACCGCCATGCGGCCCAGCATCCTCACCGATCCGCAGCCGGTGCTGAAATCGCTTCTGGGACTGCTCGTCTGCGTGGTGCTCGCGGGGATCGTCCGCAACGACCAGCGGTATCTGCCCCCGGATTTCACGAGCGACTTTCTTCTCGGCCGGGCCGACTCGTTCTTCGGAGCCTACCGCTGGGCCTTCGCTACGCATCTCGCAGCGGGCCCGGTCGCGCTCCTGCTCGGCCTGACGCTCCTCGGCGACCGCCTCCGGAATCGCTCTCCAGCCTGGCATCGCCGGCTCGGTCGCGTGCCGATGGCCGTCGTCCTGCTCCTGCTCGTGCCCAGCGGCCTGTGGATGTCGGCCAGCGCGGCGACCGGTGCCGTCGCGGGCCTGGAGTCGCGTAGGGGTTGTCGGGGGTCGCGATGGAATCCGCCATCGCCGAATCCTACCGTCTCCGGGTGACCGGCGGCCGAAGGGCCGCGAAGGCTGAAGGGGGCATGGATCCCCCTGCCGCCGTCAAGCCAGCAGCATCGCGTCGCCGTAGCTGAGAAAGCGATAGCGCTCGCGGATCGCCTCGGCGTAAACGCGGGCGATCAGGTCGCGGCCGGCGAACGTGCTCACGAGCACCATCAGCGTCGTCCGCGGCATGTGGAAGTTGGTCAGCATCACGTCCACCGCGCGGAAGGTATGGCCGGGGCGGATGAAGAGGTCGGTCGGCCCGCTCCAGGCGGCGATCGCCTCGCCCTCGGCCGCAGCCCGCGCGGCGGTCTCGAGCGTCCGCACGGCCGTCGTGCCGATCGCCGCCACGCGGCCGCGGCGGGCCCGCGTCTCCCGCACCGCCACAGCCGTCGCCGCCGGGCACTCGCACCACTCGGTGTGCATCGGATGGTCGGCGATCCGCTCGGCCGTGATCGGCCGGAAGGTGTCGAGGCCCACGTGGAGCGTCACCTCCGCCCGTTGGATGCCGCGGGCGACGAGCGCGGCGAGCAGGTCAGGCGTGAAGTGGAGGCCGGCCGTCGGCGCCGCGGCCGAGCCGCTCGCGCGGGCGAAGACCGTCTGATACC
>JBJTPO010000011.1:0-6179 GCA_046075145.1 Planctomycetota bacterium | reverse complement strand
AGAGTCCTTTCTACGATCCGGCGGAATGGCGTGCGCTCGCTGCTGATGGGCGGCCAGGCGTGCGTGTTGTACGGCGGGGCGGAGTTTAGTCGCGACACCGACATCAATGGTGGTGGCCGACGCCGCCAATCTGGCCAGGCTTCAGGGGGCCCTCGACGATCTCGAGGCCCACGTGATCGCCGTCCCCCCCTTTGAAAGCCGGTTCCTCCAGGCGGGCCATGCCGTCCATTTTCGCTGCCGGATTCCCGAAGCGGCGGGCATTCGTCTCGACGTGATGGCGAAGCTTCGCGGCCTGCCCGACTTCGAGACCGTGTGGGACCGGCGGACGACGGTCGAGACACCGTCGGCAATCATCGACGTCTTGTCGCTCCCCGATCTCGTGACCGCCAAGAAGACCCAGCGCGACAAGGACTGGCCGATGATCGCACGGCTCGTCGAGGCACACTATGCCCGGCACGTGCAGACGCCCGACGACACCCTGCGGGAGTTTTGGCTGCGCGAGCTGCGGAGTCCGACGATCCTGATCGAAGTCGCCCGCTCGGCACCGCGGCTGACAGAACGGCTGCAGGCGTCACGGCCCCTGCTCGCCCACGCGATGACCGGGAATGAATCGCTACTCGTCGCGGCGTTGCAAACCGAAGCGGAAGCCGAGCGAGAGGCCGACCGCGTCTACTGGGCGCCGCTCAAGCGGGAGCTCGGGCGGCTCCGAGAATCCCGCTGAATGTGAGCTTCCACGGCGGATGCTCCGGCCGGCTTACTCGCCCGGCGGGACGGCCGTGAGGGCCCATAAGTTGGCGCCGATGTCGACCGCGGCCTCCCGCTCGAGCGCGCCGTCGGCGGCGATCCGGTAGCTCGTCAGCGTGCCGGCCCGGGCGGCCGACACGAACAGCCGCCGGCCATCCGGGGCCATCGCCAGGGCCCAGGGGATCGCGTCGGTGATGGTCTTGCCGGCGGCGGTGAGGCGGCCGTCGGCACCGATCCGGTAGGCGAACACCGCCTGGAGGGGATTCTCGAAGCCCCGCACGCCGACGTACACGAACGTGCCGTCCGGGGTGATCACGATATCGGAGCCCGCCAGCCCCTTGGCCGGCTTCACACCCGGCGGCGCTACCTCCTCCACGAGTTCGAGCCGGCCGTCGGCACCGATCCGCAGCACGCTCACGCCGAGTTGCTGTTCGTTGCTGAAGTAGACGAAGGGCTTCGTGGGATGAAAGACGAGATGCCGTGGGCCGCTGCCGGCGGGCACCGCCGCCTCGGGCGGATCGAGGGGCTCGAGGCCGCAGGTGGCGGCGTCGAAGCGGTATTGAAAGAGGCCGCTCGACTCCTTGACGAAGCCAGCGTAGGCGAAGCGGTCGTCGGGCGTGACGCCCACGGAGTGGGCCATTTTCCGCCCCTCGTCCCGCGAGGCGGTGAGCGTTGTCGGCAGCCCGGCGTCGTCGAGCCGGTAGACGTCGACCGCCCCCGACTCGTAGCTCGCTCCGAGCAGGTGCCGGCCCTCGCGATCGAGTGCGAGAAAGCAGTAGCCGCCGTTCAGGGCCACGTCGTGCACCCGCTCCAGGCGGCCGGTCGCCGCCAGCCGGAACACGCGGCAGTTGCGCTCCTTTGTGAGCGTGTAGAGGAGGTGGTGGCGGGGATGCCAGGCGATCGCACAGCCCCCGCCGTCGAGCGGCGCTGAATCGACCACCTCGAGCCGGGCCCCCTCCGCGCCCGTCGTCAGTTTGGCGACGGCGGCCCGCTTCTCGCTGTAGCTCGTGCCGCAGATGAAGAGATCGGCGGCGGGCAGCCGGCCGGCTCCCGCCAGGCCGACGAGGACGAGCATCAGATGGCAAACCGGTCGCGTGCGTGACATACTGGTTTGTACCCGCTCTGGCCCTCCCCACCCGAGGCGGAGCGGGCCAAAACGTCTTGTCGTTTCTTGCCTGGTGGGACGAGCCTGCGCTCCCGTCGCGATGTCCAAAAGGCCCAAACACGAGACGATTCACGAGGATCTCGCCCGCTTGATCGGCGACGTCACGCTGGCTCCCGGGCGTCAGTTGCCCACCGAGGCAGAGCTCGTCCGTACATACAAAGCCTCGCGACCCACGGTCACCCGGGTCATGCAGCGGTTGGTGCTCGAGGGGCTCGTGGAGCGGCGGGCGGGGGCGGGCACCTTCGTGCGGCGTGGGGCCACGACGTCTTCCGCCCGGCTGTTCGGGCTCCTGATCCCCGGCTTGGGCGAGACGGAGATCTTCGAGCCGCTCTGCGGGCAGATGGCCCGCGACGCCCAGTCGCACCAGCACACGCTGCTCTGGGGAGACGCCAGCGACCACGGGCCGGGCAACGCGGGAGAGCGGGCGGTGGCCCTGGCCCGTGACTACGCCGCCCGCCGGGTGGGGGGCGTGTTCTTCGCGCCGCTCGAGCTGTTCGCCGAAAAGGAGTCGGTGAACGCCACGGTCATCGAGATCCTCGACAAGGCCAACATCCCCGTGATCCTGCTCGACCGCGACATCGTGCGGCATCCCGATCGCAGCCGCCACGACGTGGTGGCCATCGATCATCGGCGGGCCGGCCACATGCTCGTGGCCCATCTCCTCGGCCAGGGGATCCGGCGGATCAGCTTCGTGGCCCGGCCCCTTTCGGCCCCGTCGATCGGGCTGCGGATCGCGGGCTACCGCGACGCGCTCCGCGAGGCGGGCATCGAGCCCTCGAGCAAGGCCGTGCACTTCGGCGACCCGTCCGATGCGGCCTTCGTCCGCCGGGTGCTGGCGGGCGGGCAGGCCGAGGCGATCGTCTGCGGCAACGACGTCACCGCGGCCCGCCTCCTGCACACGCTCGACGAACTGGGCGTGCTCGTGCCCGGCGACGTGCGGGTGGCCGGCTTCGACGACGTCCGCTACGCGAACCTGCTGCGGGTACCCCTGACCACGATCCACCAGCCCTGCCGGGATCTGGGCACGGTGGCCGTGCAGGCGATGATGGAGCGGCTGACCAATCCCGGCCTTCCGGCCCGCGACATCCTGCTCGGCGCCCGGCTCGTGGTCCGCCGCTCCACCACCGGCCGCCGCGACAAGCCGGGGGCCCCCGATCGATGAGCGGGCCCGTGTTGCCGGCGCCGGTCGTGGTGGGCCTCGGCGAGGCGCTCTATGACATCCTGCCCTCCGGGCCGGTGCTCGGCGGAGCCCCGTTGAACTTCGCCGTCCATGCCCGGCAGCTGCTCGACCGGCACGGGCCACCCGCGGCCCGCGTGGCCGTGGCGACGCGGGTGGGTGACGACGCCCTGGGGCAGCGGCTGCGGGAGGAACTGGCGGCCCGCGGCCTGGAGACGGCCGCCGTGCAGCAGGATCCCGCCCGGCCGACGGGCACGGCCACGGTGGCGCTCGTGGACGGCGAACCAAGGTTCACGATCACGGCCGACGCCGCCTGGGACCACTCTGCCGCCGACGCCGGCTGGCGCTCGCTCGCTGCCGCGGCGGGGGCCGTCTCGTACGGCACGCTCGGCAGCCGCTCACCGGCATCGGCGGCGGCGATCGCGGCCTTCCTGGAGGGGGCCGGCCCGGCCATCCGGCTGTTCGATGTCAATCTCCGCGATCCCTTCCACTCCCCGGACCTGATCCGCCGCCTCTGCCGGCCGGCGACGATGCTCAAGGTCAACGAGCGGGAGTTGCCCCTGGTAGCCGACGTGCTCGGCGTGCCGGCTGGTCCAGAAGCCAGCCGGCTTGCGCGGCTGCGGGAGCAGGCGGGCCTGGAGGCCGTGATCCTCACCCGCGGCCTGGCCGGCGCGACGATCGTCACGGCGGAGGCGACCGTCTCGGCTCCGGCGCGGCTTTTTCCGGCGGCGGAGCACGCCGACTCCGTCGGGGCCGGCGACGCGTTTGGTGCGGCCGTCCTCGTGGGAAGGCTCCTGGGCTGGCCGATCCGGCGCACGCTCGACGTCGCCTGCGAGACCTCAGGCTACGTCGCCTCGCAGCCGGGCGCCACGCCCCGGCTGCCCAGCTGAGCCGAACCGCCGCGGAGGCCGGCCTAGTCACGGCCACAGGGCCTGCCGGTCGTCAGGGCGACAGGCCGGGATCCTGCTTCGCCTTCCAGCGGGCATCGTAGATGGCCGACACCAGCGGCGTGATCTCGGCGTCGTCGCAGGCGGTAACGCTCCCGTCGGCCAGTAGCAGGTTCATCACGCCCTGACGACGAAACTGCGCATGGTTGCCCCAGGGCTGAGTCAGCGGCCGGGCGACCGTGAAGGCATACTCGACCACCAGAATCTTGCCCCCGTCACCGCCCCCCGGCACGAACCGTGGCGCCGCGACGTTCATGCCGTATTGGGCCGTCGAGCCCGCGATGGTCGCCCTGTGGATCTCGGACTGCCGATTCTTGACCCACGCCCGATTGAGGGTCGAGACGGGTTTGCCCGTCGGGTCGAGGAGCGTGGTGAGCACCAGCGACGTGGACTGCGGCAAGCCCTGCGCCTCGAGCAGCACGTCGTCTCCCGATCGCTTGACGCGAAACTCCCTGACCTGCCCCCCTGAAACGTCGCCACTCTGAGAGAGAGACTCTCTGGGTGGTGCAACCCAAGGGAGGCCATGAGCTGCCACGAGGAAAGAAGGTCACGGCAGAGCGGATCATCGGGAAGCTTCGTGAGGCGGAGGTTGGGCTTGCTCAAGGGAAGACCGTGCCCGAGGTGGTACGGAAGCTTGGCGTGACCGAGCAGACGTATTACCGCTGAAGCGACTGCTGGCGGATGCCGAGCTCGACAAGGCTATCCTGCAGGAGGCGGCATCGGGCTGCCGAAGGCGTGCGCAGCTCAACTTCTGAGCCCGGCGAAGCGGCGCCAGACGGTCGAGCATGTGCGTGACACGCTCGGCCGCGATGTGGTGACCGAACGCCGGGCATGCCGGGTGCTGGGTCAGGCGAGGAACACGCAGCGTCGGACGGCGTGCGTTGCTGACGACGAGCCGCAGCGAGTGAAGCGGGTCGTCTGGATGGCCAAAGAGTATGGCCGGTGCGGCTACCGCAGGATTACGGCCCTTCTGCGGGCCGAAGGCTGGTGGGTGAACCACAAGCGGGTGGAGCGGATCTGGCGACAGGAGGGCCTGAAAGTGCCTGCGAAACAGCCGAAGCGGCGGAGGCTCTGGCTTGGAGATGGGACGTGCATCCGGCTTCGCCCGACGCGCCGGAACCACGTCTGGAGCTACGACTTCGTGATGGACCGGACGGCAGACGGTCGGGCGTTCCGGATGCTGACGATCGTGGACGAGTTCACGCGGGAATGCTTGGCGATCGACGTTTCGAGGAAGTTGAGCAGCGAGGACGTCCTGGAACGGCTGAGTGACCTGTTCGTGCGCAAGGGTGTGCCGGACCACATCCGCAGCGACAACGGGAGCGAGTTCACGGCGACACGAGTGCGGGAGTGGCTCGGGCGGGTCGGCGTCAAGACGCTCTCCATCGAGCCTGGATCCCCTTGGGAGAACGGCTACATCGAGAGCTTTAGTGGGAAGCTGCGGGATGAGCTCCTGGCCCGCGAGGTGTTCGATACCCTCCTCGAGGCGAAGGTGCTCATCGAGCGTTGGCGGAAGGCCTACAACACCGTGCGGCCGCACAGCTCACTGGGGTACCGGCCCCGGCCCCGGAGTCGCACCGCCCCTGTCGAGTAGGCCCAGGGGCTTTCGCCCCCAGGCCTCTCACAGAACCGGACTTGTGGGTCGCACATCCGGCTCTTTGGGTTTCAGTCTCACAGGTCGAACAACAGCGTTTGACCAGAGGCCAGTTTCGGACGCGGGTTGAGTTCCTCCCACGTGGAGACCAGTGACACCAGCCGCTCGTGGAACCAAGCGTTCCGGTGGGCCACCGTCATCCCCGGGGTGTTGCTCCGGTACCACGTGCCCCGTCGGCACCAGGCCGTGTGCGTGGCTCCACGCGCACTGGCCCCGCGGTGCTGCAGGTGCCGGTAGAGATGGCGGGGTCGCTTCTTCTGCCGAACGCGGATAGCCCGCAACCGTCGCCGGATGTGAGCATCCCACACGTGGAGACGGTGTACGTTCTCCTCCGTGCAGATTCGGAAGTAGCCTGACCAGCCACGAAGATAGACGTTGATCCGCTCGATGCACCTCGTCGGCGACTGGCCCCACATCCGCGGCGTAAGCTCGCGGATCTTCGCGTCCATGCGCTCCTTGGTGCGGTTCGAGACGAGAACTTCCACCTTCGTC
>JBJTPO010000010.1:0-4326 GCA_046075145.1 Planctomycetota bacterium | reverse complement strand
CGAGGCGGCGCCGGCGGCGGCCACGGCCACGACCGCCACGAGCAGCAGCCATGAGCAGGTGGTTCCGGCGACCTGGTTCCACGGCATCCGTGAGATCAGCATCGCCATGCCGCAGGTGTCGGTGACGCCGGCGAACACGAGGCCGGAGCCCACGAACCCGGCCAGGCCGGCGCCGATGTTCCTCCACAGGGGATCGGGGCCGAAGGCTGCCAGGGCCGCGCCGATCGCCACCAAGGTGCCCGCCGCGATCCGCACCTGCCGTTCGAGCGACATCGCCTTTCGGCCGCGGATCACGGGCAGCCCGGCGGCGTCGCAGGCGCTGGTTCCCCCCTCGACGCTCACGACATCGGTGACCCCGGCGGCGATCATCCGTTCGCAGGCCGTCTTGCTTCTGCCGCCCGAGCGGCAGACGAAGTAGATCGGTCCGGCATGCCGGGCGTGGTCGGCGGCGACCTGCTTGGGGTCGAGCCGGTCGAGCGGCACGTTGCGGGCGAAATCGACGTGCACCTCGCCGTATTCAGCCGGCGTGCGGACGTCGATCAGGTTGATCGCGTCGCCGCGTTTGCAGAGCTCCAGCAGGTGCTTGGGGGAGACGGTGGCGACCATGGCAAGGGGCTCCTCGGGGAGGGAAGGGGTGTCGGCGGTCAGCGGCGCTCCGTGCCGCCGAAGCGGTCGGCGATGCAGGTCATGATGTTGGCAAGGTGGGACTCGACGATCGCGTAGTAGACGGTGCGACCCTCACGGGCGGAGTCGAGGAAGCCGCACCGCTGCATGAGGCGGAGGTGCTCGCTGGCCATGTGGCTGGGGATGCCGCAGGCCTCGGCGAGTTCACCGACGGTATAGCGGCCACCGAGCAGCATCTCGACGATCCGGAGGCGATGGGGGTGGGCGAGCGTTCGCAGGCACTCCGCCGCCTGGCCGAGGGCATCGAGGGTGAGGAGCCCGCGGTCGCCGCGGCCCTTGGCGGGCCGGCGCCGGGTCGGCGTCTCGGGTGTCGTGGGTGCCATGAATCGCTCCCTGCGGGGGCCGGATGGCTGATTCCCGGCCGACTCCTCTCGGCGATGCCCTAATATATCGACATATTGCGATATGTCAATCCAGTTGTTTTCCGCGCGGTCACGCCGCCTTGATCGGCAACGACCGGGGGATCCATGCGGCCGATGCACTTCATCACGCTCGACAGCGACGGCCGCGAGTGACGCAAGGCTGCTGCGGACCGTCAGCGTCGGGGCTCGAAGCCCAGTTGGATCCGCCGCTGGTCCCTGGCGCGGCGATACTCGGTCTGGCGCGCGCGGTTCTCGGCCGACGTTTTATCGATCCTCTGCTTGCTCCGGGCGTTGCGACCCTCTTCGGTGCCCCATCCCCGACGACTTCCAGCAGGCGGTGCCGCCCCCGTCGGAGCCGGCGGGCCGCCCGCCTGCGTTGACGGGCCGGGCCCGCGTTGCGCCTGCACGCCGTTCTGGTCACCCCGTTCCGCCATCCGCCGCTCCCGCTCTGCCTCCCATCGTTGGCGCCGCTCCTCCTCGGCCTTGATCCGGCGGTCGAGTTCCGCCGCTCGCCGGTCCGGGGGCAGCGCGAAGTACGACTCCACCTCGGCCACTTCCCGGGCCTCGAATAGCCGGCCGATCTCGTCACGGGCCTGGTCGCGATGGGCTTCGGGCACGGTTCGCATCGTCTCGAACACCGCCCGGAACGAGCCCTCGTCAGGGCTGAATGGCTGGCCTGACCGAGCCGCTTCCTGCAACTCAGCGATCTGGCCGTCCACGCTCGCCCGCACCGCGAGCACCTCGGCCGGAGTGCCGCCCCGCAGGAACAGCCACGCCATGCCGCCGAGGCCGAGCAGCATCACCGCGATGGCGGCGATCGTGGCCATGCGCCCAGCCGAGCCCTCTGCCCGGCGGGAGCGGGCCAGGTCCGCGAGTGCCTGTCGCCGGGCCGAGAGGGTTGCCGCCATGAGTCGCTCTCCCGAAGTCGAAGCCGGGTGCCATCGTCCGGCACCTGATGTCAGAAGGATATACCAACGCGAAGGACGCCGAAGCGGTCCGCCTCAGGGCCATCGGCTGCCCTCTCAACGGCGGACGGGCGCGAAGGTTTCGCCCTCCGGCCCGTCCGGGGGGGCGTCCTTCAGTTCCGCCATTCGCGCCGGCCACCTGTCGGGCCGGGGGGCGTCAGTTGGGCTTGCCAAAATCGCCTGTGCCACGGGTTTCGACCTGATGCCGCACGTCGATCAGTTGATCGGTGAGGAGGTCGATGTTCCACTGCATCTCATCGAGCAGCGACAACCCAGAAGCCGGATTTCGGCAGAGTGCAACCCGGATCTCGGCCATCTCGAGCCGCGCGCGAAGCCGCCTGACGTTGAGGTCGCTCACCGCACCCGGCACGAGATGGTTTGCGTTGACCGCGGCATCAAGATCCGCGCGGATGTTGTCGCGAGCCACCTCGGCTGCGGCCAGCGTGGCTTGCCGCGATGCCGTCCGGGGTTGCTCGCGGGCAATCTCCAGTTGCCGGTGCAGCAGGACGACATGGTTCCTCAGGCGCTCGATCTCGCGATCGCCCACCGCACCTCTGACCGCGGTGTTGGCCGCGATGGCCCGCTCCAGGTCGAGTTCGGCCAACTTCACTCGGGCCAGGGCGTAGTCCAGCCTCAGCGCGGCCGCCGCGGCGGCATCGGCCGCCCGCCCATCCACATCCGGTTCGACGACCAGATCGTCGGACACGACCGCCGGCTGCTCCGGCTCCACCGGCGTTTCGGGGCTGGTAGGCTCGCCGCCCATGGCTCGCGGGGCCCCCAGCATCAGGACGGCAAGCACACGGCTTGCCGAGGTCGCCGCTCGGGCTCGTCTCATCATGGTCCCCAGGTCGAGTTCGTTGGCTGCTGGCAACCAATGGTACGCCGGTGCCACGCCACCGCGGTCGCCCCGACCGGCCAGTGCGGGCGGTGGTTGGAGGGATCGTGGTCGCCAGCCCCTTCAACCGCCGGTGCATCCACGCTCCGGGCGCGGGCGCCGCGGCCGCACTCGACTGGCGCGACACGTCGTCGAGAAGAAGCCGGCTTGCAACGCCCTGCCTGGCCGCTGTCGGCCCCGACTGGTCGGGGTGACTGTGCCGATTTCGTATCGTTTCGGCCGCGCGAGCCGGTGCGGGATCCGGCCTTGGGCTCGCCGGCTGCGCGGTCGGCGGTTGTGGGAGATGAGCGGGTGATGCGGCTGTGTCTGATGGGTCGAACGGTGCTGGCCGCGATGGCGTGGTGTCGGCTGGCCGCGACGCCGGGGGGGTGCGAAGGCCACGGCTCCGGTGGTGCGCGACGCGGCCCAGGAGTCGGCCGCTGCCGAGATCCCGCGCGCTCATGACGCTGCCCGCGACCGTGCTCCCGGCTGCAGGAGCAGCTGACCTCGGGATCCACTCGCGGTCGTCGTTCGTCTCGGCTTCGATCGCGGCCCACGAGTCGCGGCTGAGGCGAAACCCGTGCTCCAGGTGTCCGAGAACCTCGCCGCACCGCTCGGGCTCGATCACCGCATGCCGCATCTCATGCACGGCGGCGAACAGGTCGGCGAAGACCTCGGCGTCAAACAGAGACGGCTGCGGTCTCGCTTCGTCATGGACCATGCCGGGCGACATCTGCCGCATCCGCCGAGGCCGAAGCGGGCCTGGTCGGCGTCGGTCTGGACGACGAGGCGGGCTTCGAGGGCCGTGACTCCCGCGGCCAGCGTGCCTTCGAGCAGGGTGGCTCGTGATGGGGCGTCGGGGCACGGTGAGGGCGATAATCACTCCGGCCCGATCGTAGCCCGTCGTGCCACCGCCGCTCGATTTCTCCGGCAACGCTTCGTTCAAGGCGATGCTGGCCACGTCCCGCAGCCCCGCCCTCATCCATGACACCGAATTCCTTCGACCGAAAAGCCGGCGGGCTGCGGCTGTTCGTGGCCGTGCCGCTGCCGCCGGTCGTGTTGACGCAGGCCGCCGCGATCATCGCGAGGCTCGCTGAGCGCAGCGGGCGCGTGCGCTGGAGCGATCCGCGACGGCTGCACCTGACGCTCGCGTTTCTCGGAGATGCCGTGTCCGAGGGGCGGGTGCCCGCGATTGCGGCCGCGATCGACGAGGCGTGCCGAGGGATCCCGCCCCTGGTCGTCGGCTGCGGCGGGCTCGGCCGGTTTCCGGCGGCTGGCAGGCCGCGGGTCGTGTGGCTGGGCGTCGCGGATGGAGCGGCGGACCTGATCCGGCTCCACGAGGCCGTCGCCCAGCGGCTCGAACCGCTGGGGTTTCAGCGGGAGGCCCGCGGCTGGCTGCCCCATGTCACGCTCGGCCGACTGCCCGGGCACGGCCGGTCCG
>JBJTPO010000009.1:0-17995 GCA_046075145.1 Planctomycetota bacterium | reverse complement strand
GTTTCCCCTCGACGACGCCTTCGCGTCGTCCCATGCCCAGCCGGCTGCCGGCGGCTGCCGCTGGCTGGCCTACACGCTCGTCCCCGAAGCGGAGCCGGACGAGATCGGCCCCGAGACGGTTTCCGGCGGCCGCATCCAGCTCCTCGAGGAGAGCGGCACGTCGGTGATCTCCGACATCGACGACACCGTGAAGGTCAGCAACGTGGCCGACCGCCGTGAATTGCTCAAGAACACGCTCCTACGGGAGTTCGTGGCGGTGCCGGGGATGCCCGAGGTGTTCAGCCGATGGGAGCAGGCGGGCGCCGCCTTTCACTACGTTTCGGCCAGTCCCTGGCAGCTCTCCAACTGCCTGTGCAGCTTCCTGGAGGCGGCGGGCCTGCCGGCCGGCTCGATGCACCTGAAGCTCTTCCGGCTCAAGGATTCGACGCCCCTTGGACGGCTCACGGCCCGCAAGCGTTCGAAGCGGCGGGCGATCGAGCAGATCATGCGGGACTTTCCGGGCCGGCGGTTCACGCTGGTGGGCGACTCGGGGGAGCGGGATCCCGAGGTCTACGCCGCCGTGGCGCGGCGGCGGCCGGAGCAGGTGGCCGGCGTGTTCATCCGCCGCGTGCCCGACCGGGCGGCCGCCAGCCATGTGAGCCTCAGGTTCGATAAGCTCGCCCGCCGCCTGCCGAGCGGGGCGCTGCAGACATTCGTCGATGCCGCCGACCTCGCCCCGGTCCCCTGACGCTGCCGCGGTGCGGTGCTGGCCCCGGGACGGCTGATCCCGCGGCTCGCGAGTCACTTATCGGCCGGAGCGTGCTGGGACGTCATCGACCGAGCCGCTGTTCCGACGTCCGGGACGTCACGCCACTCGCGGGTCAGGTGGGAACGGGCCTCCTCACGAGGCCGGTCACGACTCGGCTCGTCGGTCCGTCGACCGGCGCCGCAGGCAGGTGATACCCTAGAAACTTCCACCATAGCGCTCTGACCGGGCGTGCCGTGCGCTCCACGCGATCCAGAAACTGGAGGGCCTCGATGTTGGAGAGCGTCGCCACCCGCGCCTGGTCACCGCCGCGGCGCGTCCGGACCTCGATCAACGAGCCATCGGCCTCGAGCCTGGTGACGATGTACTGTGACCGCTCGCCCCGGAAGACGACGGTATCGAAGCCGTCATCCCCGTGGATCCGGTCGTTGCTGCCGAGGGCCACGATCCGGTCGTTCCCCTGGGCGCCGTGGATCAGGTTGTCCTGGCCGCGCCTGCCGAGGATGGTGTTCGAGGTTGTGCCTCCCCAGATGATCATCTCGGGAATCTGCTGCGCGACGCTCTGGCCGCGGGCGTTCCAGGTGATCTGCTGGAAGGCGTCATCGGCGCTGGTGCGGAAGATGTTGAACTGGGAGAACCCCGCCGAGTCGTAGGCCGGGGTGGTCGTGAGGTCGCGCTCGAGGAACCCCGCGAACATCTGCCAGCCCGACGGCAGCTCGGCCGAGAAGAAGTTGCTCCGGACATCGGCCTGATCGGTCACGCCGGCGGTCTGCATGATGAAGAGGCTGCCCCAGGCATCGCGAATGAAGTAGCGCTCGATGGGCTGCCCGGCGGCGTCCTTGGCACGCCAGGTGACATTGGCGTTCTTGGTGTTGGCGGAATACTTGATGACACCCGGCGGGGGAGTCGTGGTGACGGCGGCGGCCTGGTAGCCGCTGGCGTAGGGGGTCGAGTAGTCGGCCGCATCGAACGGCCAGTTGGCGCTCACCGTCTCCGCGATGAACAACCATGTATAGTCGTCGGACGTCGTGATGTAGGTTTCCCCGGTCACTGAGTCGGGGCTCGTGAGGACCTCCTGCGAGTCGAACTGGACGTTCCGCGTCGTGTTCTTGACGTAGCCTTGCGGGGGCTCGTAGTCGTCCCACGCCTCGGCCGTCATCGGATTCGTGCCGCCGGCGAGGTAGACCTGCGTGGGGCCCGTGTAGTCCGGTCCGAGGTTGCCCAGGAAGGCGATCTCGAAGGCTGCCAGCGCGAAACGCCGCTCCAAGGACTCGAACGTCGGCGCGGCACCGGGACGACAACGACGGCCGCTCGCCTTGCCGGCGAAGAGTTTCATGGCTGGCGTCGCGCGCCGGCGCAGGGAGAGCATGGGAGAAGGCCTCGGCAGGGGATGCGGTCGGAAAAGCCGTTTTCACCGGTCGGAGCCGCGCTGATCGACAACCAGGGGGCAAGGGTAATCCGGATCGGCAGCCGCCGCGAGGATGCGGTCTCCACGCCGAAAGGACTGATTTCCGCGGCTCACAACTGCTCGTCAGCCGGATAGCGCTTGGTCACAAGCCCTTGCGGTGTTCTTTGGCCCTCACCACGGGCTGTCGAAGGCGTTCTGATAGTGCTCGACCACGGGCTGGCCAGTGGCTGGGAAGGTCACGGCCACCACGTCGATGCGCACGCTCTGGTCCTCGAGCCGGTGCCGGCGGATGTAGGCCGCGGCCAGCTCGGCGATCCGCCGCTGCTTCTGGGCCCCGACCGTCTCGGCCGGATGGCCGTGCGATGTGTCGGATTTGCTCCGCACCTCGACGAACACCACCGTCCGCCCGTCCAGGGCCACGATGTCGATGTCGCCCCGCAGCACCCGCTCCCGCCGGCCCACGATCCGGTAGCCGAGGCTCTTCAGGTGCCGCGCGGCTTCGTCCTCGCCCCGCCGGCCGAGTTCGTCCCGCGCGGAAGCCATCGCCCTCGCTCGTCAGGTCTTGGCCGCGGCGGCCTTCTTCTGGGCGGCGGGCTTGCCGCCGGCCTTGCCCTCAACGGCGATGTCGTCCCGCTTCTCCCGCAGCCGGGTCGACTTGCCGGAGCGATCGCGCAGGTAGTAGAGCTTCGCCCGGCGGGCCACGCCCGACCGCTTCACCTGGATGGTCGCGATCTTGGGCGAGTGGAGGGGAAACTTCCGCTCCACGCCCTCGCCGGCCACGATCCGCCGGACCGTGAAGGTCTCTCGGCTGCCCGAGCCGGCCTTGGCGATCACCACGCCGTTGCAGATCTGGATTCGTTCCTTGTCCCCTTCGAGGATTCGGGTGTGGACGTCGACGGTGTCGCCGATGGCGAACGAGGGGACGTCTGCCTTGAGGCTCGAGGCCTCAACGGCGGCGAGAATCTTCCTGCTCACGGGTCGCTCCTCCGGGACATGCCCGGCGTTGGTGTGGCGGTGGTTCGCCGGCGGGTCGCGGCCACGGCCTGCTCATGCCGCCAGGCCTCGATCCGCCGGTGGTCGCCCGAGAGCAGCACCTCGGGCACGTGCAGGCCGCGAAACTCGCGCGGCCGGGTGTATTGAGGGCCTTCCACGAGCCGGTCCCGGCCCGAGAAGGAATCCTGGCGGGCGCTCTCCTCGTGGCCGAGCACCCCTGGCAGGAGCCGGGCCACGGCGTCGACGACGACCATCGCCGCCACCTCGCCGCCGGAGAGCACGTAGTCGCCGATCGAGATCTCCTCGGCGCCGACGGTCTGGGCGACCCGGGCGTCGAAGCCCTCGTAGCGACCGCAGACGAGCACCAGTCGCTCCCGCCGGGCGAGCTCCTCGACGAGCGGCTGGTCGAGCCGCCGGCCGGCGGGCGTGAACAGGACCACGTGGCCAGGAGCGACGGCCTGAGTCTGGACGTGCTCGATCGACTCCACGACCGGCCCTGGCATCAGGAGCATCCCCGGGCCGCCGCCGAAGGGACGGTCATCCACCTGGCGGTGCGGACCCTCGGCGAAGTCGCGGATGTCGACCAGCCGGATGTCGATCAAGCCCTTCTCCTGCGCGGCGCCGAGCAGGCTCCCTTCGAGGAAGCCCGTGAACATGCCAGGGAAAAGCGTGAGGATGTCGATGCGCATGGCTGGGGTGCCGGGGGCGGGCCGCCGGCCGCACACGGGCGACACCGGGCCCTTGCCGACATTCTTCGGGCTACTCGCTCTGCGATTCCTCGGCAGCGGCCTCAGCCACAGGCTCCGGGGTGGCTTCCGCCACCGCCGTCGCCTCGGCCACTTCGGCAGCGGGTTCAGCAACGGCCTCGGCCGCCGCGACCGGCGCGGGCTCCGGCGCCTTGACCTCGGGCACGAAGGCGGGCGGGCCGGCGTCGGGCACGATCTTCGGCAGCTTGAGGCGGGCCCGGGCCTCCTCCATGACCGCGACGTGCGTGCCGTTGGTGCCATACTTCTTGATCAACACGCCGACCGCAATGCTCGGCTGGGCGCCGACGGAGAGCCAGTAGTCGACGCGGGCGTTGTCGAGCGTGCAGCGGGCGTCAGTCTCGGAGACGTGCGGGTCGTAGGTGCCGATCTCCTCGATCACGCGACCGTCCCGCGGGCTGCGGCGATCGCTCGCGCAGATCCGGTAATACTCACGGTTCTTGCGGCCCATCCGCTTCATTCGAATCACCACAGCCACGGTCAAGTCCTCGCGTTGTCGAAACTGGAAAGCGCTTGCGGGCGACAGCTCGCCCCTTGCCGCGACGGCCCGGGCCGCAGTCCCATCGGCCCGCAGCCGGGCCTCACACCAGGCCATCGTCGCAGTCCCGTAGCGTACCCGACCGGCTGCGAAACCCAAGAGGGCGGCCGAAACCGGCTTTTTCGCCCGCGAAACGCCTACTCCCGGCCGCTCCGCTTCTTGCGGCGGGCCTCTTTTTCCCGCTGCTTCTTCAGCTTTCGTCGCTCGTCGGCCGTGAGCCGCCTGCCCGTGTCCCCCTTGGGCTTGGCCAGCCGGCCGGCGGGGTTCGTCATCTGGGCCTGAAGCTTTTGCACCTGCTGCATCCGCTCCCGCATCCCGAGGCCGGCCATGCCCTTCATCAGCGCGGCCATGCCGTCGAACTGCTTCACGAGGTCGCTGACCTCGTGCGGCTCCACGCCCGCGCCCGCGGCGATCCGCCGGCGCCGCGACTGGTCCACGATCCGGGCGGGGTTCCGCCGCTCGTCGGGCGTCATCGAGTCGATGATCCCGAACAGCCGGTTCATGTCCTTCTCGAGATCGGCCCCGCCAAGCATCTCCTGCATCCCGCCCATCCCGGGAATCATCCCCAGCACCTTGCCCAAGGGGCCGAGCCGCCGCGTCTGGCCGAGCATGCTCTTAAAGTCGTCGAGCGTGAACTCGCCCGCCTTGAGCCGCTCCTCCTGCCGCCGCATCTCGTCCTGGTCGAACTTCCGCTGCGCCTCCTCCACGAGCGAGACCACATCGCCCATGCCCATAATCCGCCCTGCCATCCGCTCGGGATGGAATTCTTCGAGGGCCTCGATCTGCTCGCCGGTACCGATGAACTTGATCGGCACCCCGGCCACGCTCTTGACCGAGAGCGCCGCGCCGCCGCGGGCGTCGCCGTCGAGCTTGGTCATGATGATGCCGTCGAGCTCGAGCGCGTCGTTGAAGGCCTTGGCGCTCCGGACCGCGTCCTGGCCGGTCATCGCGTCGACCACGAGGTAGGCCTGGTCGGGGCCGACGGTGCGGTCGATCCGGGCGAGCTCCTGCATCAGCGCCTCGTCGATCGCCAGCCGCCCGGCGGTGTCGAGGATCACGGCGGAGATGTTTTCCTTGCGGGCCCGGGCCACGCCCGCCTGGCAGACGGCGACCGGGTCGGTGGCCGCCCCCCCCGGCATGTCGGCCGGCGTGTGCACCGGCACCCCGAGCTGACGGCCGAGCACGACGAGCTGCTCGATGGCGGCCGGCCGCTGCAGGTCGGCGGCCACGAGCATCACACCCCGGCCGGTGGAGAGGATCTTCTTGGCGAGCTTGGCCGAGGAGGTGGTTTTGCCGGACCCCTGCAGGCCGCAGAGCATGAGCACCGTCGTGCGGCCAGCCTCGAGGTGGAGCGCGTGGTCCACCGGGCCCATCAGGTCGACGAGCTCGCGGTGGACGATCCCCACGAGTTGCTGGGCCGGGTCGAGCGACTCGAGTACCTTCTCGCCGACGGCCTCGCTCGCCACCCGCTCGAGAAACGCCTCGGCCACGTCGTAGGCGACGTCGGCCTCCAAGAGCGCCGTGCGGACCTGCTCCAGGCCCTCCCGCATGTTGCCCGCGGTGAGCTTGCCGCGGCCGCGGAGGGAGTTGATGGCCGACGAGAGCGAGGCGGAGAGCGATTCGAACATGGGAGCCTGACTCGGTTCCGGGGGCGAAAAAGAGCCCCGGAGTATACCGCCGTCCTGCGGCCGATCGGCCGCGGCTCCCCCCGGTGACGAGCCGCCCGTTCGGGAGGCGACACACGCTGTGTCGCTCAGACCCGACGCGTGGCCGGCGTAGGCGGCGCGTCACCGGAGGGAGCTTTCGAGGCGGGGCCGATCGCCCCGCGGCCAGGCTCGGCCGCCAGGCTCAGCTGAACGTGCCCGGTTCGCCCGCCGGGGCCGCCGGCATGCCGGCCGGATGGCCCGGCATCACCGCGCCGTCGCAGCAGGGCGCCGGAGCCGCCGCCGGCCCGCAGGGATCACACACCGGCCCGCAGGGCGCCGCCATCGGAGCCTGGCACGGCTCCGACTGCCGGCCGCACGGGGAGCGAAACTCCATGAAGGAGGGGCGACGGCAGCTGTTACCGCCACCGAGGCAGCTGCTGCAGCCTGGAGCCGCCGCGAGGGCGGCCAAGCCAAGCGCCAGACACATGAAGCGCGACATGACGAACTTCTCCAGCGGGCGACAGCCCGAGCGATGAGCGGGACGAGATCCATCGTGGTGGCGACTTCGCCACCACCGAAACCCTAGCTCACGATTTCGCGCCAGGCGCCGGGCCGCGAAAAAAACCGCCCCCGTGACCTCCTCCCCGGGCGAGCAAGCCCGCGAGAACCGTCACCATCGCGTGCTCGCGTTTTGACGCTGCGACCGCAACCGACGGCGTGACCGCTGGGGCGTGGCCATCCGCCAACCGATACCTACGCGATATGGTTCCCATCCGTCTCCCGCTGCCGCGCCGGCTTTCCGCCGCCGTCCTCCTGGTCGGCCTGGCCGCCGTCGGGGCCTGCGCCGCCGAGCCGGGCGGCGGCGTTGACTCGATGGCAGAGGGCAGGCTGGCCCAGTCCGAATCCGAGGTCAAGGGCGACTGTCCCGCCGAACCGGCTTCGGCCCTGCTGGACGTCTGGGTGGCGAGCACCCGGCGTCTGCCGGTCGTGTGCCGTCCACCGGAGCATGCCGATCTGGCGATCGAGCAACTCGTGGACGACGGCGGCTGCCGCCGCTGGGAACAGGCCGAACTTCCCGGCCTGCTCGCCGATCCCCACGGGCCGCTCGTCTTCTTCGTCCACGGCAACCGGTACGAGCCGGCCGACGCCAAGTCCCAGGGAATCCTGCTCGCGCAGCGGATCGCCGCTGCTCGGGGCGGCCAAACCCCTCGGGTGGTGATCCTCTCCTGGCCCAGCCAGAAGCAGGGCGTGCTCCTGAAGGACGGCCGCCGCAAGTACGAGCGGGCGTCCGCCGACGGGCAGTACCTCGCCTGGCTGCTCGGCAAGGTCGAGCCCGAACGGCCCGTCGCGATCGTCGGCTACTCCTTCGGCGCCTTGGTGGCCACCGAGGCGCTCGATGAGCTCGCCCGCCGTGACGAGACCCGCGGCGATGGGATCCGCTGGGCCGACCGGCCCGGCCGCACGCATCTCGTGTTCGTGGTGCCGGCCCTGCGGGCCGACGCCCTGGCGCCCCGCGGGCCCTTCAGTCGGACGATCGCCGGCATCGATCGGCTCACGCTCCTGATCAACTCCCGCGACGAGGCACTGCGGTTCTTCCCGCTTCTCCAGCCGGACGTCCGCGCCCCGGCGCTCGGATTCGTGGGCATGCCCCGCCGCTGGCTGCCGCCCGAGGTCGAATATGACGCGGTCGACGCGGCCGGGATCGTCGGCAAGCTCCATACGATGGGCCGCTACCTCGACGCGCGGTCGCTCGCCGAGCGGATCGCCGGCGGCGTGCTCGACGGCCTCGCCGCGGAGTAGCCGACCCCGGGTCAGCCGGCCGCGTCAGGCAGCCCGGCGGGTCGGGAGGGTGGCGTCGCGGGCCATCCGGGCCTCGACCATCCGCCGCACCACGGCGGGCATCGTGTGTTCGGCCGTCCAGCCGAGCCGTTCGCCGGCCCGGCGGGTGTCGGCCCGGCCGCAGGCGATCTCGCTGGGCCGCGCGAGGGCCGGATCGCGGATCACATGCCGCCGCCAGTCGAGCCCGACGGCCCTGAAGGCCTCGGCCACGAAGTCCTCGAGGCTTGTGGTCACGCCGGTGGCGATCACGAAGTCCTCGAGCTCCTCCTGCTGGAGCATCCGGTGCATGGCAACGACGTATTCCGGAGCCCAGCCCCAGTCGCGGCGAACCGAAAGATCGCCCAGCCGGAGCGAATCCTGCTCCCCGCGGGCGATCCGGCAGGCGGCCGCCACGATCTTCTGGGTCACGAACCGCTCGGGCCGCAGCGGGCTCTCGTGGTTGAAGAGGATGCCCGTGGCGGCCGGGATCCCGTAGGCCTCGCGGTACTGCGCGATCTGCCAGAAGGAGGTCGCCTTGGCAATCCCGTACGGGCTGCGGGGCCGGAGCACCGTCTCCTCGCCGGCTGGCTCTTCTCCCGCGTTGCCGAACATCTCCGAGCTGCCGGCGTTGTAGAGCCGCACCGGCCGGTCCAGAAGCCGCAGGGTCTCGAGCAGGTTGATCGTGCCGACGACGATGCTCTCAAAGGTCTCGACCGGCTGGTCGAACGACAGGCCCACGCTCGACTGGCCGGCGAGGTTGTAGACCTCGTCGGGGGCGGCCCGCGTGAGCGCCTGGAGCGTGGAGCGGAAGTCGACCAGCGACATCGAGACCAGGCTGACACGGTCACGGATGCCGAGCGCCTCGAGCCCGGTGAAACGTCCCCCCTGAGCGTCGCGGCTGGTGCCCACGACGGAGTAGCCGAGCGCGAGCAGGTGGGCGGCGAGATAGGCGCCATCCTGCCCGCCGATGCCGCAGATCACGGCGGTGCGGCCGGCGAACTCGGGCGACGGTGCCGAGGCGGGGCTGCTCATGGGCGTGCGGGTGCTCATCGGGGGCGGGAACACTAGCAGGCTTCCCGCACCCGGCAAACGGCAGTTCCCGCCGCTTTTTCTGGGACGCCGCCGCCCGGCCGCTCAGGCCCCGGCGAACCACTTGGCCGTGCGGGTCAGGCCGTCTGCCAGCGTCACGGTTGGCCGCCAGCCGAGCACGTCGGCCGCCCGACTGGGGTCGACGAGGTTGCTCCGCAGGTCGCCGGGCCGGGCCGGGCCGTGCGTGGGCGGGGGCAGCGCACGGGCCTGCCTGCGGGCGGCGAGGTCGGCCTCGAGCGCACCGCGGAGCATCCGCTCGAGGTCGTTGACGTCGGTGCCGATCCCGGTGCCGATGTTGAGGCTCGCGAGCGTGCCGGGGCGGATCAGCCGCCCGACCGGGCCTGAGTCGGCCGCCAGCGCGAAGAGGTTGGCCCGGGCGACATCCGGGCCATAGACATAGTCGCGGACATACCGGCCGTCGCCGTTGATCCGGGCCGGTTCCCCGGCGAGGAGCCGCTTGCAGAAGATCGCCACCACGCCGGCCTCACCATGGGGGTTCTGCCGGGGTCCGTAGACGTTGGAGTAGCGCAGGGCGACGGCCGCGAGCCCGTGCTCGCGGGCATAAAAATCGAGATACCGTTCTCCCATCCACTTCGTGATGCCGTACGGACTCACCGGGGCCGCCGGCGTCGACTCCGGGGCCGGAGCGGTCACGTCGCCGTAGAGGACGCCGCCGGACGAGGCGAACACGAACCGCCCCACGCCGTGCCGCACCGCCGCGTCGAGCACGTGGACGAGACCGAGCACGTTGACCTTGGCGTCGAAGGCCGGCTCGCGGACCGAACGACTCACCGACATCTGAGCCGCCTGGTGGCAGACCGCCTCGGGCCGCTCGCTGGCGAACACCCGCTCGACCGCTTCGGGGTCGGCGATGTCGGCCACGTGCAGCGGGACGCCCGGCGGGAGATTGTCGGCCGAGCCGCTCGACAGGTCGTCGAGCACCGCGGGCGTGTGGCCGGCCGCGAGCAGGGCATCGACGACGTGGCTGCCGATGAATCCGGCGCCGCCGGTGACGAGGATCTTCATGCGTGCGGCTGCGTGACTGGAAGCCTGGCCGGTGACGTGATGGAAGGCCGTGGGAACATCCGGGTAGCATACAGCTGAAGTCCGGCTGCTCCGCATCCGGCGTCCATGATTCTGATTCACGACTCCAACTTCATGATCCTGATTCACGAGCACTACACGTCGCCCGACCCGGCCCGCGCCGCCGAACTGGCGCGGGTGCGCGAGCGCAACGCCGCCAGTGGCGTGTTTACCGAGATCGTGCCTGTGGCCGACGGCAAGCGGAAGTCGTTCGCCGACTTCTTTCGGCTGGCCGCCGAACGCTTCGCAGGGGAGGTCTGCGTGGTGGCCAACGCCGACATCGCCTTCGACGACTCGCTGCGTGAGGCGGCGGCCCTGCTGGGTTCGTCGCCGCGGCCGCTGCTGGTCGCCCTCTCCCGCTGGGACGATCCTTCCGGGCCTTCGATGGAGGGCCGCGTCGATCCCGCGCGGTGGCGGTTCTACTCCCATTCGCAGGACACCTGGATGTTCGTCGCCGGCGGGCTGCCGCCGTTCGATGCCGGCTTCACGCTGGGCATCCCCGCCTGCGAGAGCCGGCTGGCCCACGAGGCCTTTCGGGCCGGTGTCGGCGTGTTCAATCCGGCCCTCTCGGTCCGCACCTGGCACCACCACGCCTCCGGCACCCGCACCTGGAAGCGTGCCGATGCCTACCGCGGGCCGCTCTACTTTCCCTGGCTGACGACGCTCGAGACCGCCTCGTGCGAGGGCTACATCCTCGACCGTGGCCGCTTCAAGACCCGCAAGGAGATCGTCACGAGCTGACCGCCCCTCCGCCGCCCCGCGAGAGCGGGTTTCGCCCGGATTGTTTGACCGAACCGCGGGGCGGCGTATTCTCGATCGGGCGGGTGATCGACCGCCGCGGGGTCGCTCGGCCGGCCCGCAGGTTTTCTTCGTCCAAGGCTGCTGCCGTGCCGCACCGACAGGATTCAAGCAGCGCGAGCGGCCGCAGGCCGAGTGGCTTCAGCCTCGTCGAACTGCTGGCCGTGGTCGCGATCCTCGGCACGCTCGTCTCGCTCACGCTGCCGGCGGTGCAGACCGCCCGCGAGAGCGCCCGCCGCGCGGCCTGCTCCAACAACCTCAGGCAGATGGGGATCGCGCTGATCAACTACGAGTCGGCCCGCCGCTGGTTTCCGCCCGGCGATGACTCGCTCTCGCGTCGCAACCATGCGTGGAGCTCGTTCATCCTGCCCTATCTGGAGGAGCAGAAGTCGGCCGGCCGGATCGACTACGCGCTGCCCTGGAACGATCCGCGAGGCAACGCGGCGGTCGCCGATTTGATCATCTCGACCTACGTCTGTCCGAGCGGCATCGTGTCGTTTCCGGGAAAGCAGGATTACGGCGGGGTGATGGGCAACGCCGTCGTGGTCTCGGAGGAATCGGAGGGAGACGCTCCGGAGCTGCCCGCGGGCTGGGCCCACGGCGGCGTGCTCTATGCCACGGCCGCCGACTGCCCCCGCCCCTGCCGCGCCAGCGAGGTGAGCGACGGGATGTCGAAGACGCTGCTCGTCAGCGAAGGTGTCGATCGGGGCTTCCGGGAGATGGACAACGAGTCCCGGATCGGCAACGCCCGCTGGGCCTGCGGCACCAACTGCTTCTTCCTCAGTTCGCCGGTGCTCAACACGCCCGAGGTGGACGGCTTCCGCAGCCACCATCTTGGGGGCGTGCACGGGCTGTTCGGCGACGGCCGGGTCGTGGTTTTGGTCGATGACACGGCGCCCGAGGTCCTGATGGCGGCCTGCACCAAGGCCGGCGGCGAGGTGGCAGGACCAACGCCCTAGTCTTCCCAGAACCCCAGAAACCCGGAATTTACGGGATCGGAAAAGGTATTTTGACGAGTCCTTCCCCGGCGGTACGATAGTGCTCGTCGTGGTGCTGGGGCACGGCCACGGATTGGCGTCCAGTTCGCAACTTTCCTTTTCGTCACTTTTTCATCGCCAAGGGCTTCCACATGATCCGCAACCTCTTCTGTGTCGCCGTGCTCGCCGCGGTCGCTTCGGTTTCCGTCCCTGTCGTCGCGGGTGGCGGCAGCGGTGGCTCCAAGGGCAGTGTCTCTGTCAGGATTAAGAATGTGGGTGTCGCTCCCGTGGCCGTGAACGCCGTCTCGGGCAGTGCCACTCTCAGCCAGATCATCAACTCCGCCCAGACGATTGCCGCCAATGGCGTCGCCACAAAATCGGTTCGCTCCGGTGCGTTCACCGCGGTGGCCGCCAGCCCCTCCGCTCCGCTGGTCGCCAATAGCGTCCGCAGCTTCAACACGCGGGGTTTCTCGACCGTCTACCTTTACGCCCAAGCGGACGGTTCGGCCGCCACGCTGGTCGGCGCCCCGGGCGGCGTGAAGTTCTGACTCCTCCGGCCCTCGCGGCCATGATGTTCACCGCGGCGGGCGGATCGCGAGGCGGTCCGCCCGCCGTTTGCTTTCCGGGCGGGTGAGGATGAGCGTGGTTCGTGACATGAGTGGCTTGTCTGCCGAGCGTGTGCAAGCGATGGCCCGCGCCTCGACGACGATGGCGCCGCTCGCCTGGGTCACGGCCATCCTGGCGACCGCGGTCTTCGTGGCCGCTCCGTGGCTCGACGAGCGGCTCGTGCCCGCCGGCTGGATCGGGGTCGCGGCGGGGCTCGTGCTCGCCACCGGCCGCCGGGGCTGGCGCGGCGAACTGGCCGTGCTCGCCTCGGCGGTGCTCGCGATCGCGCTGGCCTTTCACTGGACGCCCGAGGTGCTCGCCGACGCGATGCGAACGAGCAGGCTCGTGGGGTTCGCCTTCGCGGTGCCGATCGTGCTGTGGGACGCCTGCCGGCTGGCGCTGCCCTTCTGGGTCGTGGGGCGGCTGTGCCGCGATCCACGTCGGGCATGGCTTCCCGCAGGGCTGGTGGCGGTGGTGGCCGAGGCGGCGATCCCCGGGGTGTTTCCCTGGAAGCTCGGCTATTGCCAACTTGCCTGGCCGGCGACCGTCCAGGCCGCGGCGGTTGCCGGCCCCGAGGCGAGCACGCTGACCCTGTTCGCGACCGCCGGCGCTCTCGTGGCGGCGGTGGCCACGTTCGGGCCGGGCGGGGATCGCCGGCTGCCCGGCGTCGCGATCGCGGCGCTCGTGGTCACGGCCGCCAACCTCGTCTTCGGCTCGGTCGCGATCCGGCAGGTCGAGGAGCGCATGGCCGGCGCGCCGAAACTGCGCCTTGCGGTCGTCCAGGCGGATCCCGACGACGCCGCCGGAATCGAGGCCCTGCGGCGGCTCACCCGCACGGCCTCTGCCGACCAGGCGCCCCCCGATCTCGTCTGCTGGCCGGAGTGCAGCGGCGGCTCCTATGAGGAGGGCCTCGACTCGTTCGCCGACGAGGCGGTCGTCTTTCGCCGCTCGCGGAACCCTCAGCGGGGCCTGCGGCCGCTGCCCGATCCGGCCTGCCCGCTCCTGCTCGGCGGTCGGATCTACCGCGGCTATCGCGAGCGGCCGCAGGCGATATTCCAGGCGGCCCTCTTGATCGACACGGCCGAGCGGCTGGCCGGCGCCTCACAGAAGCGGCACCTGATGCCCTTCGGGGAGTATGTGCCCTTCGCCGACGTGATTCCCGAACTGCGGCTCTCGTTCCCGATGGAGACCACCTACACCGCGGGTCGCGACGCGGCCCCGCTCGCGAGCGGGCCGGCCCGGATCGGCCCGCTGCTCTGCTACGAGGACATGGTTCCGGCGGCCGCCGCCTCGCTCGCCGCCGACTCGGCGAACCTGCTCGTGTCGCTGATCCACGGGGCCTCGTTCACCAACCCGCTCACGCTCCGGCAGCATCGGCTGCTCGCGCAGCAGCGGGCGATCGAATGCCGCCGCTGCCTGGTGCGCTGTAGCTCCACCGGCGAGACCTGTGTGATCGACGCCACCGGCCGGATCGTCAGCCGCCTGCCGCTCGGAGGCGAGGGGGTGCTGGCCGCCGAGGTGCCCCTGCTCGAACCGCTGCCCGCCGGCGTGCATGGGCGGTGGGTGCTGCCCGCAGCCTGCGCCCTTGGCCTCGCCGGCGTCGTGCTGGGCGGCCGGCTGCGAAAGCTGGGGGGCTTGGCGGGCTGAGGCGACCGGTCTCCGCGTCCGGACCGGGCGCCCCTCTTGCGGTGCGGTGGCGGCCTGTGGGATAGCCCCGCCTCGTAGTCAGTCCCTGGCCGCAGAGACGCCCACCCATGCCCAGCCTCTTTCGATCCGCCCGCCGCCGTGGGCCGCCGCTGCCCGCCGATGCCGACGCTGCCACCCGCGCGATCATCGAGCGAGTGAGTCCGTTCACGATGACGAGCCCGGAGCGGATCATGGCGCTGCGGGACGCGGTCGCGCACGTCTGCCGTCACCGCATCCCGGGCGCGATCGTGGAGTGTGGCGTCTGGCGGGGGGGCAGCATGATGGCCGTGGCCCTGACCCTGCTCGAACTCGGTGAGCGGCGGCCGCTGCATCTCTTCGACACCTTCGCCGGGATGCCGCCTCCGGGCGCGGCGAATCGCGACATCTCGGGAACCGCCGCCGACCGGCTGTTGGCGGCGGAGGATCCCGCCACCGGTTCCACCTGGGCCTACAGCCCGCTCGATGACGTTCGGGAGAACGTGCTCGGCACGGGCTATCCCGCCGAGCACGTGGCCTTCGTCCCCGGCCGCGTTGAGGACACGATCCCCGCCGGCGCCCCCGAGCGGATCGCCCTGCTGCGGCTCGACACCGACTGGTACGAGTCGACGCGGCACGAGCTCGAGCACCTCTATCCGCGGCTCGCCGTCGGCGGCCTGTTGATCATCGACGACTACGGCCATTGGGAGGGCGCCCGCCGGGCCGTGGACGAGTACCTCGCCGCGACCGGCGCCAAGCTGTTCCTCGCGCGGATCGACTACACCGGCCGCCTGGCCGTGAAGTTGGAACCCTGACCCGCCACCCCGTTCGCCGGTGTTCCCGTGATGATCAGGCTCGCTTCCACCCGCCGCGTCGCCGCCCCGCCGCGGCCGCTGCTCAATCTCGGCTGTGGCACGCGGCGGCACGCGGCTTGGACCAACGTCGATCTCGTGCCCGCCGGCCCCGACGTGATCGCCTGCGATCTCCGCCGGCCGCTTCCCTTTCCGGCCGGCAGCTTCCAGGCGGTGTATGCGGCCCACGTGGTCGAGCACCTCGTGCCCGCCGACGCCGCCCGCCTGCTGGCCGAGGCGGGGCGGCTGCTCGCCCCCGGCGGCATCGTGCGCATCGTCGTGCCCGACCTGGAGGGAATCGCCCGCGCGTATCTGGAGAGCCTGGAGCGGGCCGGCGCCGCCCCGTCGCCGGACCGCCGCTGGGAGCACCGCTGGATGACGGTCGAGCTGCTCGACCAGCTCGTCCGCGACACGCCGGGCGGCCTGATGCGGCGCTGGTGGTCGTGCCAGCCGGTGCCCGCCCGCGGGTTCATCGAGGCGCGGCTCGGCCAGGAGGCCGCGGCCGGAATTGCCGCCGTGGCCGCCGCCCGCCGCACGAGCGGCGGCGCGGCCCTCGAACCCGGCGAGATCCTCACGGCCCGGCCGGCCTCACCGCGGGCCGCCCAGCGGTTCGCCGCCCTCGGCGAGCGGCACCGCTGGATGTACGACCGGCTCTCACTGGGCGACCTCCTTGAGCAGGCTGGCTTCGTGGAGGTCGGGCGAACCGACGCGGTCGGGTCCCGGATCCCCGGATTCCGCGAGGCCTGCCTCGACGCCGATTCATCCGGCCGCCCATGGAAGCCCGACTCGCTCTACATGGAGGGAGTGCGGCCGTGAGCCAAGCCCCAGCCGATCCGCGCGTGCGCGCCGACGATCCACCGCGGATCGCCTGCCTGGCGACCCATGCCGGCCACGCCAGCGGGGCCGCGATCGCGCTGGAGCGGCTGGCGACGGCGCTTCGGGCCGCGGGGGCGAAGGTCGATGTCGTCACCCGGAGTGACATGCCCGAAGCGCCGGCGGCCGCCCGGCGGTTCGAGCGGCTCGTTCGCCGTGGCATCCGCCACAGCCGCACGCCGCTTTCGAACACGCTGTTCACGGCCGACTGGCCCGCCTGGGACGTGGCTGGCCATCCCTCCGTGGCGGCAGCCGATCTGGTCAACGTGCACTGGGTGGCCGGCTTCGTGTCCGCCGCGGGCATCCGCCGGATGGTGGAGTCGGGCCGGCGCGTGGCCTGGACGCTGCACGACATGCGTCCCTTCACCGGAGGCTGCCACTACTCGAGCGGCTGCGCGGGCTTCACGACCGACTGCCGCGCCTGCCCGCAGCTTGCCCCGCGACTCCACGCGCTCGCGGCCCGGTCGCTGGCCCGGGCCCGGCGCCGGCTGGCGGGCGTGCCGCTCGAGTTCGTCGCGCCGAGCCGCTGGCTGGCGGGCGAGCTGGAGCGGTCGCGGCTCTTCGACGAGACCAGCCACCGGGTGTGGGTGATTCCCAACGGCATCGATCTCGATCGCTACGCCCCCGGCGACCGGCCGGCGGCGCGGCGGCGTCTCGGCTTGCCGGCGGAGGGCCTGGCTATCCTGCTCGGGAGCGTGTCGCTCGACGAGCGGAGGAAGGCCGCCGAGGTCGCCGCCGAGGCCGTCGCGCGGGCGGCTGCCGCGATCGCCCGCCGGGGCCTGGCCGCCCCCCCCGTCGTGGTCACCTACGGCTCGGGCGAGCTGGCGATCCCCGGGGTCGCCTGTCGCCACCTCGGGCGCGTCGACGAGGCGGGTGTGGTGGCGGCCCTGCACGCCTGCGACCTCCATCTCACCATGGCCCGCGAAGACAACCTGCCCAACACGGTGATGGAGGCGCTCGCCTGCGGCGTGCCCGTGGTGGCCACCCGCGTGGGCGGTCATCCGGAGATGGTCGCCGACGGCCTCGAGGGCTGGCTGGTCGATCAGGACGACGCCCCGGCCGCCGCCGCGACGCTGGTCCGTCTGGCGGAGGATCCGGAGCCGGTGCAGGCCGCGGGCGACCGCGGTCGCGAGCGGGCCGAGCGCGACTGGGATGCGCGGCTCCAGGCCCGCCGCTACTTGGAACTGGCGGCCGCGTGCCGCGCCGGCCCACAGCGACCCGAGCCCGTGGCCGCCGCCGGCCAGCGCCCGCCTTCCCCGCCCGTCCCTGCCCCGCTCACCCCGGCCGCCGTCGCCGCGATGCACCGCGGAAGTCCGCTCCGCGGGCCGCTGCGCCGGCTGCGCCGCCTCGCACCCTGGCGCTGAACCCCGACCCTGACCACCGTCCCCGCCGTGAACCGCTCCATGCCGAAACTGTCCCGTACCGCCCCGCCGCCCCGGTGGTCGCCGCACTTCGATGCGGCCGACTTCGGCGGCCCGCTGTTTCCCGAGGACGCGTTCCCTCCGAACAGCGAGTTTGCCGAAGCCTATCTCGCAGCGTGTCAGCGCGGGTATGCGGCGATGGGCCAAACCCGGGTGGCGATCACGGGCCTGGCCCGCGACGTGGGGCGGATCCTGCCGCTTTCGATCCGCCGCGTCGAGAACTTGGCCCGTTGCTTCGCTGCGGCGCGGGTCGTGGTGTTCGAGAACGACTCCCGGGACGACACCCGCCTGCTTCTTTGCAAGTGGGCCGGCGACGACCCGCGGGTCGAGGCGATGAGCGAACGGCTCGAGGACCCGGTCAATCCTGCCACCCGCTGCCTCGACCGGGCCGGCCGGATGGCCTTCTATCGCCAGCGGTGCCAGGAGCGGGTGCTCGAACTCTGCCCCACGTTCGACGCGGTGATCATCATCGACTTTGACGTCCAGGGGGGCTTCAGCATCGACGGTATCGCCAGCAGCTTCGGCTGGCCTGGCTGGGATTTCGTCGGCGCCAACGGCCTGATCTGCCGGCGGCACGGCCTGGCGATGAACGCCCTGCGGCAGTACGACACCTGGGCGATGCGATTCGACGCCGACCTGACGCCCCTCTCGACCGCGGCCGCCGGCGGCCTCGTCTACGAGCGTGGCGCGCCGCTGGTGCCGGTGACGAGCTGCTTCGGCGGC
>JBJTPO010000008.1:0-3896 GCA_046075145.1 Planctomycetota bacterium | reverse complement strand
GTCGCTGACGGTGCACCTGGTGGTGGCCGCCGACGCCGACCGGGATGAGATCCTGGGGGCGGCCCACCGGCTGGTGCGGGAAGAGTTTCACGTCGCCCACGCGACGATCCAGATCGAGGGCCCCCAGTCGCCGCCGGCCTGCCGCCGGGCCGGCGACGGCCATCCGGCGTAATCCTCGCTACGCCCGCCGGGCCCCCAGCTCGGCGGCGAGGAGCGTGTTGGCCAGGAGCATCGCCACGGTCAGCGGCCCCACTCCGCCGGGCACCGGCGTGATCCGACCCGCCACCCGGCTCACGCCGTCGAAGTCGACATCGCCCACGAGTCGGCCGTCCACCCGGTTGATGCCCACGTCGATCACGGTGGCCCCTGGCTTCACCATCTCGGCCGTGATCATCCGCGGCTGGCCCACGGCGGCCACGAGAATGTCGGCCTGCCGCGTCAGGGCCGCGAGGTCGGTCGAGCGGCTGTGACAGAGCGTCAACGTGGCGTTGCAGCAGGTCGGCTCGCCCGGAGCAGCCGTCCGCGGCGGCTTGGCCGACAGGAGCAGCGCCAGCGGCTTGCCCACGATGTCGCTGCGGCCCACGATCACGGCATGCCGGCCCGCCGCCTCGACGCCGGCATCGATCAGGATTCGCTGCACGCCCGCCGCCGTGCAGGGCACGAACCGCGGCCGGCCCTGCGAGAGCAGGCCGGCGTTCACCGGATGGAGGCCGTCCACGTCGCGGTCTGGGGGCACGGCGTCGAGCACGGCGGTCGCATCCACATGGGGCGGCAGCGGCAACTGCACGAGGATCCCGTCGGCCGCGCCATGGTCGCCCCGGGCGACCCCCGCCACGATCGCGACGATCTCCGCGGTGGTGGCCGTGCCGGGCGCCCCCACGACCTCCGAATCGATCCCGACGCGGGCCGCCGCAGCCGCCTTTCCCTTCACATACGAGGCGCTCGCCCCCACGTCGCCCACCAGCACCACCACCAGCCGTGGGCGGCGGCCGAACATCGCGGCAAACGTCTCGACCTCGGCGCGGAGATCCACCTCGATCCGCGTGGCAAGGGCGCGGCCGTCGAGGATCTCCGCGGCCATCATGACCCCGGCCCTGTGAGCACCATCATCCGCAGTTGGTGCTGGATCTCTTCGAGCATCCGCGCCTCGTCGGCGGAGAGATTGCCGGCGGTCTTCTGCTCGAGCATGGCCAGCATGTCCACGAAGTGCCGGGCCGTGGCCATGTTGACATGGCTCTGCTTGGTGATGGGGTTCGGAATCCGTCCCAGCGCCATCAGGGCCTGCGTGAACAGCGTGTGGACGAGAAACTCGAACGTGGCCGGCGGCGCGCCGGGGGCCTCGGTGGCGGAATCAGGCGTCAGATCGTCGCTCATGCTCATGCTCATGCTCCCGTCGCGTCACGCCTCGGCCACCCAGGCGCTGCCCGCGTGCCGCTCGACGGCGGCGCCGACGAGCCCGGCGAAGAGCGGATGCGCGGCCGTGGGCTTGCTCTTGAACTCGGGGTGGAACTGCACGGCCACGAACCAGGGGTGGTCGGCCAGTTCCACGATCTCCACGAGCGTGCCGTCGGGGCTGGTGCCGGCGATCACCATGCCGGCGGCCTCGAGCCGCTCACGATACCGGGGGTTGAACTCGTAGCGATGGCGGTGCCGTTCGGAGATCGTCTCGCGACCGTAGGCGGCGGCGCTCCGCGAGCCCTCGGCGAGCACGCAGGGCTGGGCCCCCAGCCGCATCGTGCCCCCCTTCTGCACCACGCCCTGCTGCTCCTCCATCAGGCAGATCACCGGATGGGGTGTGTCGCGGGCGAACTCGGTCGAGTGGGCGTCGGCCAGGCCCGCGGCATTCCGGGCGAAGTCGATCACGGCGCACTGCATCCCCAGGCAGATACCCAGGAAGGGCAGGCCCCGCTCGCGGGCGAAGCGGATCGCCTCCACCTTTCCCTCGATGCCACGTTCGCCGAAGCCCCCCGGCACGATCAATCCGTCGAAGCCGGCCAGAAGCCGCTCGGCCCCCTCGCGCTCGATCTGCTCGCTGGGGATCGCCTGCACGCGGACGGTCGTCCTGCGGGCGATACCGCCGTGGTCGAGGGCCTCGTAGATGCTCTTGTAGGCATCGCGGTGCTCGGCATATTTGCCCACCAGCGCGATCGAGACCTCGTGTTCCGGGTTCCGCAGCCGGTGGAGGATGTCGTGCCACTCATCGAGGTCGGCCACCGGGGCGGTCAGCCCGAACCGCCGGAGGATGATGTCGTCGATCCGATTGCCCTGGAGCGAGAGCGGCACCTCGTAGATCGAGAAGTCCTTGTCGCGTTCTTCGATCACCGCGTCGAGCGGCACGTTGCAGAAGAGCGCGATCTTCTCCCGATCGGAGACGTCGAGCGCCCGCTCGGTGCGGCAGACGAGCACGTCGGGCTGGATGCCGATCTGGCGGAGGATGCCCACGGAGTGCTGCGTGGGCTTGGTCTTCAGCTCACCGGCCGCCTTGAGGTAGGGCACCAGCGTGAGGTGGATGAACATGCAGTTCTCGCGGCCCACTTCCAGTGGAATCTGCCGGATCGCCTCCAGGAATGGCAGGCTCTCGATGTCGCCCACGGTCCCGCCGATCTCGGTGATCACCACGTCGGTGTCGGCGTCGCCGAGCTGCCTGACCACCTCCTTGATCTCGTTGGTGATGTGGGGGATCACCTGCACCGTGTTGCCGAGAAACTCCCCGCGCCGCTCCTTGGTGATCACCGAGAGGTAGATCTGGCCGGTGGTGTAGTTGCTCTTGCGGGTCAGCTGCGTGGAGGTGAACCGCTCGTAGTGGCCGAGATCGAGGTCGGTCTCGCTGCCGTCGTCGAGCACGTACACCTCGCCGTGCTGATACGGGCTCATGGTGCCCGGATCGACGTTGATGTAGGGGTCGAGCTTCTGCATCTTCACCCGCAGGCCGCGGGATTCGAGCAGCATGCCGATGGAGGCGCTCGTGAGCCCCTTGCCCAGCGAACTGACCACGCCGCCGGTCACGAACAGATGCTTCGTCACGCCCGGGAACTCCTTCCCTTTTCCGCCGGTGCCTCGATCCTCCTGCCTCGCCGGCCGGCTCGTCGCGGTGTGATCCGCGGCAAAGCCGCTGCTGGCTCCGGAACCGGATTGAACAGACCGTGGGGCAGGTTTGCAACCTGCCTGGGGCCGTGTCGCGGCTGCGGTGGTTATTCGGTGCCCGAGAATCCTTTCAGGCAGGCTGCAAGCCTGCCCCACGGCTCGTCGCACCAGCCCGATTTTTGCACGGAAAAATCGGGTAGAGTTGGGGCATGAACGCCGCCGCCTCGTCCGCCTCCGCGCCCGCCACGGGTAATCTTCGGATCCGCAGCCTCGAACCGCTCGTCCCGCCGGCCCGGCTCTGCAATCTTCTGCCACTGGGTGACGAGGCCACCGCCACGATCGTGGCCGGCCGCCGGGCGGTCGAGCGGGTGCTCGCCGGCGAGGATCCCCGGCTGATGGCGATCGTGGGCCCCTGCTCGATCCACGATGTCGAGGCCGCCCGCGACTACGCCGCCCGGCTCAAGGGCTTGGCCGACGGTCTGGCCGACCGGCTGCTGGTGGTGATGCGGGTCTATTTCGAGAAGCCGCGGACGACCGTCGGCTGGAAGGGGCTGATCAACGATCCGCACATCGACGACACCTTCGACGTGGCCACGGGCCTGCGGCTGGCCCGCAGCCTGCTGATCGAGATCGCGGCCCTGGGCCTGCCGACGGCGACGGAGTTTCTGGAGCCGATCACGCCGCAATACATCGCCGACACGATCGTGCTCGGGGCGATCGGGGCCCGCACCACCGAGAGCCCGACCCACCGCCAGATGGCCAGCGGCCTGTCGATGCCGGTGGGCTTCAAGAACTCGACCGACGGCTCGCTC
>JBJTPO010000007.1:0-4133 GCA_046075145.1 Planctomycetota bacterium | reverse complement strand
TAGGGGAACGTCTTGTCGTCCTTCAAGTCGCTGTTGAACTTCGGCTGCACGTCCTTGACCAGCCGGCTCTCGAGCAGGAGCGCGTCGACCTCGCTCTCGGCTTCGAGATAGTCGATG
This sequence comes from Planctomycetota bacterium, assembly GCA_046075145.1. GTDB lineage: Bacteria > Planctomycetota > Planctomycetia > Pirellulales > UBA1268 > QWPN01. The sequence continues at coordinate 4,016 of JBJTPO010000007.1, read as the reverse complement.
TCCCGGATCTCGCGGACGAGTTCCGCCGTGCGGCGGTCCTCGGCGGCGGCCTTGAGGAAATAGGAGCCTGCCCGGGCGCGGAGGTTCTTGGCCTTGCCGACGTAGATCACCCGACCGGCCGAGTCCTTCATCAGGTAGACGCCGGGCGTCGTGGGAAACGACCGCACCTTCTCCGCAGCGGCGGAGCGGTCGCGGGCCGCGGCCGCCGCGTCCGTGTCGGCCGGCAGCGTCTCGGCGGACCGCTCGGATTCGGCGTCGGGGGGCGTGCTCATCACGCTCCCAGTGTAGGCGGCCCAGGCCATGGGCGGCCGTTTGTTGCACCCGGCCCCAGGTCCGTGCTCAGCCGGCCGTCGCCCGAACGCCGGCCGAGAACTGCGAGGTGTCGGTGGGCGCCCCGCTGACCAGCCGCGTCGCCGTGGCCGAGATCCAGGCGTTGACCGGGATGCCGGCGGCCGCCAGCGTCGCGTTGATGTTCGCCGAGGTGCTCGTGAGGGTCACGTCGCGGAAGCCGATCAGTGTCCGGCCTTGGACGGTGCCCGCCGACGTGGCGTCGGACGGCTGATTCCAGAAGTACTGGATCCGGAACACATCGCCGGCGCGACCCGAGATCGTGCCCGCGATCACGATCCGACTGCTGTTCACCCGGGCCGAGGTGAGGCGCGGAGCCACCTGGCTGCGATTCGCGCCCTGGAGCAGGGAGATGCCACCACGGACGTTGCCGTAGATCGAGTTGGAGAGGATCGCGTTGCCGACCGTCGTGGCCCCGGAGACGACCACGCCGATCCCGCCGTTGCGGTCGATCTGGTTGGACTGGATCCGGTTGGCGGCGGCTCCGAGCGTGAGCACGACGCCCTGGAGGCGGTTCTGCGAGACGATGTTGCCCGACACCGTGGAGCCGGTGTTGCCGGCGATGATCATGCCGTTTTCCTGGTTCGTCTTCAGCGTGTTCCCTGAGATCGTCATCGCCGAGGGGGCGGCTCCTGCAACGACCTCGGTGCGGATGCCGGTCAGCCCGCTGCCCGTCACCGTGTTGCCGCTGATGGTCACGTTCGTCGCGGGCCCGCTGACGACGATGCCGTTGTTGTTGTTGCCCGCCAGCGTGTTGGCCGTGACGGTCACGCTGGGGACTGCACCGTTGAGCCAGACGCCGTTGAAGCCGTTGCCGCCGATGACGCTATCGCGGATCACCGTGCCCACCGAGTCGCCCGCCTGCACGAGGAACCCGGTCTCGCCATTTCCGGAGATCGCGAAGTTGGCGAAGGTCGAGGCCTTCGAGCCGCCCTCGAGCACGACGCCGTTGCCGGTGAAGCCGGTGACGCTGTTACCGGTCTGGGTCAGCGTGACGTTGTTGACGCCGGCGCCGATCGTGAGCCCCGTCCGGTTTGCCCCGGCCGCGGCGCCGTTGAGCACGATCCGGCCGCCGGCCGTCACGGCCGAGGCCTTGTTGATCGCGAGCGAGCCCAGCGGCGTTGTGCCGCCGACGGCCGCCCCGAAGTTGACCGGGCCGGCAGAGGCCGCCAGCGCCAGGTTGTGGGCCCCGTTCACGGCCGCCTCGAAGTCGATCCGCGTGGCGCCCAGGGCGGTTCCGCCCACGAGCGACACGGCCTCACGGAAGGTCTGCGAACCCGACGTGGTGAGCGAGCCGCTGAGCGCGGTCGTTCCGCCACCGGTCGTGGCGAGGTCCCGGATGCCGCTGAAGCTACCGCCGGGGATGGCCGTGGTGCCGCTGAAGTCGAGCGTCAGGTCGTGGCCGCCGCCGGCCACGCCGCCGCCGAAAGTCGGCGTGGTGCCGGTGAGCGTGGTGTTGGTGCCGAGCGTCACCAGGCTGCCGTACTTCTGCGTGCCTGTCGTCGCCACGGACGCGGCGCCGAGCGTCGTCGTGCCGGTCACCGACAGGTTCGTGACGGTCGAGACGTTGCCGCCGATCGCGGCGTTGCCAACGATGTCGAGCGACTTTCCGCCCCCGGTCAGCGTCGAGCCCGTGGTGACGGTGGTGGCGGTGAGCGTGGCGTTGCCGAGCAGTGAGACCGCGTCGAGGTAGGTCTGCGTGCCCGTGGTGTTGACGGCCCCGTCGATCGTGGTGGTGCCGCCACCCTGCGTGGTCAGATTCCGCAGGCCGGCGAAGGTGCCGTCGATCGTGGTGGTACCGCTGAAGTCGAGCACGAGGCTGTTGCCGGCGCCCGTCACGCCGTTGGTGAACGTGCCGGTGCCGCCGGTCAGGGTGACCGTCGGGCTGGCCAGTTGCACGATCCCGCCGTACGTCTGGTTGCCCGAGGTGGTGACGCCGCCGCCGGCGATCGAGGTCGTGCCGGCCGCCGTCGTGAGCGACGCCAGCGGCGTGACGCCGCCTACGGTCCCAGAGAGCGTGGTGAGACCGGTCGTGGAGAGCGTCAGCGCCCCCGGTCCGTTGATGGTCGAGCCGAAGCTCAGGCCGGCGCCCGCCTTGCTCGTGAGCGTAGCCGAGCCGGTCACGGTCACCGGAGCGACATAGTTCTGGGTGCTGCTGGTCGTGACGCCACCGCCACTGATGGTGGTCGCCCCCGTGATCACCGACAGCGTGGTCAGCGGCGTGGTGCCGCCGAACAGTCCGCCCAGGGTGACCGTGCCCGTGCCGGCGACCAGCGAGAGTGCCTGGGCTCCGTTGACGGGCCCGTTGAAGGCGATATTGCCGCCGGTGGGGCCCGTGGTGACGACCGTCGCCGCGTTGGCGAGTGTCACGGCGCCGAAGGCGATGTCGCCACCGGAGGGCTGGCCGCCGATCCCGTAGCCGCCCTGGGCGCTGATCGTGCCGCCGTTGAAGGTCACCGGCGTGCCGCTGCCCGAGGCCAGCAGGATCGCCCCGGCCTGGCCGCCGGCCGCATTGGCACTGGAGGCACCGCCGTCGGTGATCAGGCTGCCCACCGAGATCGTGCCCGTGTTGGTGGTGATCGAGATCGTGCCGCCGTCGCTGCCCGGTCCGGTCGCGTTGGAGGCGCCCAGCGTGCTGAGCGTGGAGAGCAGGTTCACGTTCCCGGTGCCGGTGACCTGGATGAAGATCCCGCCCGAACCGATGCCGCTGTCGATTGGGGCCTGCGTCTGGATGGCGCCCGCCGAAATCGTGACGTTGCCGTTGATCGACCGGAGCGTGACATCCTCGCCGACGGTCTGGATGCCCGCATTGAGAACGAGCGTGTCGGCCCCGAGCGTGATCGAGCCGGCGTCGACGCCCTGTCCCGTGCGGATCAGGCCGTCGAGCTTGAGCGTACCGCCGCCCAGGATCGAGATCGGGTCGCGGAAGGTGCTGGCCGTCACCGAGACCAGGCCGGTGGCGAACGGGCTGCCCAGCGTGATCGACGAGAAGCCGTTTTGGAGCAGGGCCAGCGCGGCCGTGGGGAGCGAGAGCGTGCCCGCCGCACCGTCGCCGACGCCCATGGAGGTCGGAGCGGTCCGCGGCTGGATCGTCAGCGATGATGTTCCCGACACCTGTCCGCCCAGGCTGATCGCGTTGGTCCTGATCGAAAGCGGATTGCTACCTGCCGAAATCCGGTCGCTCGCGGTGAACGCCGCGGCTGCGAGCACTGCCTCACCTGAGATGGTGAGGGCGCCCTGGTAGGTCTGGGATCCGCTGGTCTTCATCGAGCCAGCGAGGCTGGTCGTGCCGGAGACGAGCAGTGACCCCAGGCCGACGGCGGTCCCGGCGAAGACGGCGTTGCCGTCAACCGTCAGCGGCGGCGTGGCCTTCCCTGCGACGTCGGTAAACGAGACCGTGGTTCCCTTGGTGGTCGTCGCCCCGAGGAGCGTGACCGCGTCGGTGTAGGTCTGCGTCCCGCTGGTCTCGATCGTGCCGGTCAGCGTGGTCCGGCCGCCGCCGTTGCTCGTGAGGTTGTTGATGCCCGTAAAGGTGGCCCCGTCGATCGCCGTGGTGCCGCTGAAGGAGAGCACGAGGTTGTTGCCGGCCCCCGCGACGCCGCCGCTGAAGGTGGCGTCGGTGCCGGAGAGCGTGACGGTCGGCGCGCCGAGCGTCACGAGGCCGCCGT
>JBJTPO010000006.1:0-5039 GCA_046075145.1 Planctomycetota bacterium | reverse complement strand
GCGATCGATTTCGAGTCGGGCCGGCGGGTCTGGTTGCAGGCAGCGGTGACCGCGGCCGACTCCGAGCCGGCGGCGGCCGTCGGATGGCCGCTGGGGCCCAGGGCCGCGGCGGCCGAGCACCGGGCCTTCGACGACGCGACCAGCGGTAACCTCGCCAGCGACGGTCAACTCGTGTTCGCGATCGAGAGCCCTCCGGCGGCGCTGGCGCAAGCCCGCGTCTCGGTCGACGGCTTGAACTTCGGCAACGCCGGTGTGGACGACGATTCGGGCATCGCCAACACGCTCTCCGCCTACGCGCTCGCGGACGGCGACGTCCGCTGGCGGCTGCCCGCGGCAGGTCGCCGCCCCCGCGGCGACAGTGAGCCCCCGCGTTGGTACCTCGGGCCGCCGCTGGTGGTCGGCGACGACCTGTTCGTGCTCGTCGAGGAGCGGGGCGAGGTCCGCGTGGAAGCGCGGGCGGCCGCCGATGGGCGGCTGCGCTGGTCGCAGCCCCTGGCCACCTACGAGGATGGCCGGTCGATCGCCGAAGCCGACTCGCGATCGCGTCGACTGGCCGGGCTCTCGCCCGCCTTCGACGCGGGGATCCTCGTGTGTCCGATCGGCGCGGGGGGCGTCGTGGCGGTGGACGTCGCCACACGATCGCTCCTCTGGGCCCACGCCTATCCGCAGGCGAACGGCCCCGAGGCCGATCCCCCGAGCCGGCGACGGGATGGGGAGCCGGCCCCGGTGATCGCCGGCGGACGGGTGCTCCTGGCGCCGTATGACAGCGACCTCGTGATCTGTCTCGGCCTCACCGACGGCCAGCCGGCCTGGCGGCAGCGACGCGCCCCCGGCACCCGGTTGGTCGGGGCGGTCGATGCCCGGGTGATCGCCGTGGGCGACACCGCGGTGGAGGCGCTTGACCTCGCCACCGGCCGGCCGGTCTGGAAGCGCGACCTCAACCCGGGAGTGCGGCCCAGCGGCCGCAGCCTGCTCACGCCCCGCAGCGTGTTCGTTCCCTGTGACGCTCCCGCGGTGATCGAGGTCGCCGTGGCGGATGGCCGGGTCGTCGGGCGGTCCGCCGGCCGGGGTGGTCGGATTCCCGGCAACCTCGTGCCGCATCGGGGCGAACTGATCTCGCGGAGCGCCGACTCCCTCGAGGTGTTCCATCAAAAGGCGGTGCTCGAGGAACGGATCGAAACCGCCCGCCGGGCCGGACCTTCGAGCCCATGGGCGACCTACTGGCGGGGGCAGGCGGCCATCGACGCGGGCGACGTGGTCTCGGGCCTCGAGGCGCTGGCCACGGCCGCCGCGGCGCCCGGCTTTCGCATTCCCCGCGCCGACCTCGACGACGCGATCGTCGCCGCGATGCGACACGACTTTCCGGCCGCCGCGCGGGCGTGGAGCAGGTTTCCGAATCGGGCCGACGAGAGCGACCCGGCTGCGGGCGTTGCCGTCTCGCGCATGGCCGTGGATGGTTTTTTGGCCGCAGGCGATGCGGCCGCCGCCTGGAGCCAGCTCGTGCCCCTGCTCGCCACCTTGCCCGACGCCAACGAGCCGGAGGAGACATTCGCCGACGCGGCCGACCAGCCCCTCGTGATCACCGGCGACCGGTGGCTGCGTGGGCGCCTGATCCGCGTGGCGGCCGCTGCCGACGAATCGCTCCGGCGTGACATCGACAGGGCGTGCACCGCCTTGGTCAGCGACGCCGCGAACACGCCCGAGAAGTCGCTCCGGCAACTCCGGCTCGAAGTCGCCGGCGAGCGGCTCGGCCGCCATCCGGCGGCCAGGCTTGCCTCGGCCGAACTCGCCGGCGGCGGTGGCGGGCGGCAGGCGGCAGTGCGGGCCTCGTTGGCCAGACTGGGCGGCGATTCCCTGGCCCCGCCGGATCCGCTCCGCGGCCCGCCGGACGCAGCAACCGGTGAGCGCGACGCCCCGCCGACCCCAGACGCCGCCTGGCCGCTGGGCCAAGTCGAGATCCGCCACCCCCGTGGCCACCACGGGCCGGCCCGCACCGCCGGCCGCCGGCAACTGCTGCCGGTGCCACTCGCCGGTGGCGGCAGCGCGGGCACCCGTGCGGCCCAGGCCTTCGTGGACGTGGAACGCGAACGGCTCGTGATCGCGGACGAGTACGGCCGGGCGGTGACCGACCCCCTGCCCGTCGAGGGGCTGGGCATGGGGCTGGGGATACCCTTCTTCAATCAGTTGCTGCCGCTGGAACTGGCCGTGGTCGGCCGCTGCCTCGTCGAGCGCACCGCCGCCGGCGTCGTGGCCTACGACCTCGACGCCGCGCCGGGCACGGGCCGGGGGCTGTGGCGGCTGCCCGACTTCGGGATCGCACTCAACGACCGGGTTCGCTGGGGTGGCGGCCGTGTCGCCCGCGACGGTGGCGTGCCTCTCGGCCTCCGGATCATCGAACCGGACGACCGGCCCCGCGGGAGCGGCCGGGGCATGATGGCGACGCCGGCGGGCATCTTCATTCCAGGCCCCACCTCGATCACGATGCTCGATCCCGCGACCGGGCGGCTGCTGTGGGAGCGGCACCGGCTGCCGCCCGGCCTGGAATGGTTCATGGACGAGGAGTTCCTCTGCGGCTGCACCGCCGACGGCCGAGGGTCGGTGGTCTGCCAGGCGACCGACGGCCGGCTGCTCCACACGACCGACGTGCCACACCGCCGGCAACGGCTGGCTTCCCTGGGGCGGCGGTTCGTCGCCGTCCGGTCGCTCGACGAGCACCCCGTTGGACCGGTGGCCGAACGGGTGCGGCTCGAACTGGTCGACCCCGTGGATCGCGAGGTGCGTGCGGTCGGCGACTTCGCCGGCGACGCGCGGGCGACCGCCACCGCGGACGGGCGACTGGCGGTGCTCGAGCCCGGCGGTAACTTCGCGCTGTTCGATCTCGCGGACGGCGCGCTCGTGTTTCGCACGGCCCTTGGCGAAGCGTCGCGGCGGATCGAGCGGGTGCAGGTCGCAGCCTGGGAGGACCGCTACTTGATCTTCGCCGGCGCGAGCGACGACGACCCGGACGACGAGGTCGCCCCGTTGGAACAGTTTCTCCATGCCGGCGGTGCGGCCGCACCTCTCAGCGGTGCGGTCTGGGCGATCGACGCCGAGCACGGCCGGCCGCTGTGGCCGGTGCCGGCCCTGATCGAGCGGCACTGCCTGCATCCGGCTCAGCCGCCGGGCCTGCCGATCCTGGGTTTCTGCCGGCTGCTGCAGCGGCGCGAGGGGGGCAATCCCGTGCTCAGCGTCCTTTGCCTCGACAAGCGAACCGGACACGCCGTGTTCGGGAGCGACCGGGTCGCCGCGGCATCGCCCCAGGCGTTCGGCTGCGATCTGGCGGGCGATCCGGACGAGGCCACGATCACGCTGGGGGACGAGCGACCGCTCGAGCTCGTGTTCACGGGTCGGCCGCTGGCCCCGCAACCGCCGTACCGCGGCCGGGGCCGCCCGCCCGCAAGGGCCGACGACGAGATCTCGCGAGACCGGCCGCGCGGAATCCGCCCATGAGCACCGTGTCCGCCCCGCCCCCGCGGCTGAACGCCTTGCCCCCGCGGCCGCGTGCGTGCCTGGCAGCCTGGCTCGCCAGCCTGGCAGCCGCGACCGCCGCCGCCGCGCCCCCGCCGGTGGCCGACGTCGTCGAGCAGGGTCTCGAGTGGCTGGCGGCGAAGCAGGCCCGCCGGGGCAGCTGGTCGGCCAACGAGGGCCGCTACCCGACGGCGATCACCGCGCTCGCGGGCACGGCTCTCGCGATGGATGGCTCGACCACCTCGCAGGGCCGCCACGCCGACCCGATCCGGCGGGCCGTCGACTACCTCGTGAGCCGGGCCAGGCCCAACGGCCTGATCGGCGACCCCAAGACCGACGACCGCTACACCTACGGCCACGGCTTCTCGATGCTGTTTCTCTCGCAGGTGCTTGGCGAGGAGGAGGACGAGCGCCTGCGGGAGGAACTCGTCGCAGTGCTGACCCGGGCCGTCGAGTTTTCGGGGCGGGCCCAGACGAAGGACGGCGGCTGGGGCTACCTGAGCGCGGCCGACGGCAACGACTTCGACGAGGGCTCGACGACGATCACGCAGGTGCAGGGCCTGCGCGGCTGCCGCAACGCAGGGATCCCCGTGCCCCGCGAGATCATCGACAAGGCGATCGCCTACATCCACCGGTGCACGCTCCCCGACGGCGCCGTGCAGTACAGCTCCAAGGGGGGCGGCGGTCGGCCGGCAATCTCGGCCGCCGCGATCGCCTGCCTGTTCAACGCGGGCGAGGAGGATGACACCCATGTCCCGCGGATGCTCGCCTACGCCGACACCCACCTAGGCAACATCGCCAACACCAGTTTCGGCCACTGGCACTACGGGCATTTCTATTACTCGCAGGTGATGTATCGTGAGGGCGGCCGGCGGTGGGACGCCTACCGCGAGCAGATCGAACGTCGGCTGGCGTCCGAGGCGCAGCGGGACCGCGACGGCATGTACTGGACGCAGGGCTACATCGGCAACGCCTACACCACCGCAACCAACCTCACGATCCTCCAGCTCGACAAGGGGATGCTGCCGATCTACCAACGCTGAGCAGCCCGCCACGTCCCCAGCCGTTTTCCGGAGCCACCATGACCCATGCCTCGGCCGTCGACCGGCTGCACGCCGCCCACGACGCCATCCGTGCCCAACTCGGCCGGGCGATCGTCGGCCAGGAGCAGGTGATCGAGGAGCTTTTGATCAGCCTCTTCGCCCGGGGCCACTGCCTGCTCGAGGGCGTGCCCGGGCTTGCCAAGACGCTGCTCGTGAGCACGCTCGCCCGCAGCCTCGACCTGTCGTTCAGCCGGATCCAGTTCACCCCCGACCTGATGCCGGCCGACATCATCGGCACCGACGTCCTGGAGGAGGACCGCGCCACCGGGCAGCGGCAGCTGCGCTTCCTCGAAGGGCCGCTGTTCGCGAACGTGGTGCTGGCCGACGAGATCAACCGCACGCCCCCCACTTGTTATTGCTTGGTAACATAGTTGTTGTTGTGATGTGTGAACATTGGACGCGGCTACCGTGTGGGGCGTGCGCCACTTG
>JBJTPO010000005.1:0-3618 GCA_046075145.1 Planctomycetota bacterium | reverse complement strand
CGATCGAGTGGGAGTGAGGCTGGGCCCACCGGCTCCAGCCGGCCGTCGGCTGGTACAATGCGGAAAGGCTGGGCGGCGACTTGCTGGCTGCCGGCCCTCCTCCGACATCGTTCCAGGTCCACGAGCATGCAAGTCGCCATCGTCGAGGATGATCCCGTCATCGGCCGGGCCGTGAGCACGGCGATCCGCGAGGCAGGTCATGACTGCACGTGGATTCCCGACGGGGCGGTGGCCATGGAGACCGACGCCCTGCTGGCCAGCGACCTCGTCGTACTCGACCTGATGCTGCCCAAGGTCGGCGGCCTCGACGTCCTGCGGGCGGCCCGATCCCGCGGCGTCCGCACGCCGGTGATCGTGCTGACGGCCCGCGGCGCGGTGCCCGACAAGCTGGAGGGCTTCCAAGCAGGGGCCGACGACTACCTTGTCAAGCCGTTCGAAATGGACGAACTGCTGGCCCGCATCGAGGCGGTTCACCGACGGACGTCGAACCGCCCCGCCATGCATCTCGAAGTCGGCCCGCTGCACCTCAACCTCGCGAACCAACGACTGACGCTCTCCGGCCGGGACATCGACCTGACACCAACCGAGTTCAGCATTCTCGAACTCCTGATGCGGTACAACGGCCAGGTGGTCACCCGCAAGATGCTGTGCGAGCACGTCTGGGGCTTCGACTGGAACGGCCCCACGAACGTGATCGAGGTCCATATCAATCGGCTGCGGGGCAAGATCGACAAGCAGCGGCGGCAGTCGTTCATCCGCACCGTCCGGGGCCGGGGCTATGCGCTGGCTCACGACTGAACCCGGCTCGTGGTCGCCCCTCCGGGTCCGGCTGACGCTCTGGAACTCGGGAGTGGTGCTGCTTGCCACGGCGATCTCCCTGCTGGCCGTCTGGCTCGGTGCGCGAGCGGCCATCTACCGCGAAACCGACGCCGTCCTGCGCGGCAGCGTGCGCGAGATCGCCCTGGCCATCGCCGACCTCTATCCGGACCTCGACGCCGTCGTCGCCGAACTGAAGCGAAAGGAGCGCAGCCACGCGGAGCGGGCCTGGTTCACACACCTCCTCACCCCGGACGGCAAGACCATCTGGAAGAGCGAGCTGTGCCCGGACGTGATCGCCGCCTTTCCACCGACCAGGATCGACCGCCGGGAAAACATCGTCCAGGTGGGGCCATACCGGTACGTGCGGCTCGCGATCGACACCGCGGATCAGAAGCCGATTCACATCCGCATCGGGATGTCGACCGAGTCACTCGATGCGAACATCCGGGCGTTGATGCGGGTGCTGGTCGGGGTGGGTGTCGCCCTGTCGCTGCTCACGCCGCTGGCCGGCTACTGGCTGGCGGTCCAGGCGACCCGGCCGGTGGCCACGATCCTCGCGACCGCGCAGCGGCTGCGGCCCACCCGCCTCGGCGACCGCCTGGCGGTGACCGGGGCCGGTGACGAACTCGACCGGCTGTCCGCCACGATCAACCGGCTCCTCGACCAGGTCGCCGACCACGTGGACAGACAGGAGCGATTCGTCGCCGACGCGGCGCACGAACTCCGCGGCCCGCTCACGGCCATGCAGAGTTCACTCGAGGTGGCGATGTCCCAGGAGCGATCTTCGCACGAGTACCGTGAGACGATCGTCGACGTGCTCGAGGCGGCCCAGCACCTTTCCAAGCTCGCCAACGACCTGCTGCTGCTGGCCGAGAGCGGCGAGGCCTCGGTGCCGCCCGTCCGCGAGGCAGTCGACCTCGCGGGCCTGGCCGCCCGGGGCGTCGAGATGTTCGCCGGCGTCGCGGAGGAGCGGGGCGTCGACCTGAGCCTGGCCGTGCGCGGCCGCCCGCAGGTCGGGGGTGACACCGGGCGGCTGCGACAGGTGGTCGGCAACCTGCTCGACAACGCCCTGCGGTTCACGCCCACGAACGGCCGCGTCACGGTGACCGTGGCCGACGACGGCGCGGCGGGCGGCACGATCACCGTGCACGACACCGGCGCCGGCATCGCGACGGCGGATCTCGGCCGGATCTTCGACCGGTTCTGGATGGTCGATCCGGCGCGCAGCCACGCGGAGAGCCGCCGCAGCGGCGGCCTCGGCCTGCCCATTTGCAAGTCGATCGTCGAGGGCTGCGGCGGGTCCATCGCCGTGGCCAGCCGTCTGGGAGCCGGGACGACCGTAACCGTCCGGCTCCCCCTGGCGAGCAGGCCCACGGCCTTGGCATCTGGCGGGGCCGCGGCGACGGCGGAGGGCTGATGGACCGCTTCGACACCACCCCGCGACCGGTCCGGGAGGGGCTGGACCGATGCGGCCCGTGGATGAACCGCGTGCGGCGGAAAGCCGTCGTGCCCACCGACGCCCGAGTGCGCCTCGCATGACCACCCATCACGCTGCCGCCGGGATCGTATTCGCCGTGCCGATCGAGGCCGATGCGTTCGCGCGTGCCGTGGCCGAGGCGATGAAGGTGGAGGCCGCGGGGCTTGGCTTCCACGAGGGGCGCGTTGGCGGTATCCGCGTCGCCTGGTGCGTCGCGGGCGTCGGCCGCGGGGCGGCCGCCCGGGCGGCGCGGCTGCTGCTCGACGGCCACCGCCCACGGCTGCTCGTGTCGGCAGGCTTCGCCGGTGGCCTCGATCCCATGCTCGAACGCGGAGCCATCGTCGAGCCGGCGAGCGTCCGGGGCGAGTCAGAGACCGCCGCTCCGCTGCCTCTCGCCGCGCCGGGGCAAGGGGCCGCGACCATCGTCACCGTGGACCGCATCGTGCGGACGCCGGCCGAGAAGGCCGCGCTGGCCGCGGCCACGGAGGCGACGCTCGTCGACATGGAAACCGTCGCGGTCGCCGAGGTGGCACGAGAGGCGGGGGTGCCCTGCCGCTCGATCCGCGTGATCTCCGATGCCGCCGGTGATGAACTGCCGCCCGACGTCACGCGGCTGATCAAGCCCCAGTCGCCGCTGCGGCGGGCCGGATCGCTGATCGGCATGCTCGGCCGCCGGCCCCGCGCCGCCCTCGATCTCTGGCAGCTCTGGGAACGCGCGGTCGTGGATGGCCGCACGCTTGCCCACGCGCTCGTGACGCTCTGCGGATCGCTCGCCGATCCGCCGGGGCAGTAAGCCACGGCGCGGGTGCGTCAACGACCGGCGAGCAGTCCTTCGGCGAAGATCATTTCCACCATGGCCTTGCGAGCATCTTTGAGCTCAGGCGTCTCGAAGTCAACGCGCATCCCTTCGCGCACCTTCGTCGTGCATCCGGCCACGTCGCGGCCATCTGCTTTGACGACGCAGACGCGGCAGGCTCCCAGAGGGGGGTCAATATGTTCGTAATAACAAAGGGAGGGGATATGTACCCCGTTGGCCTCGGCAGCTTTGACGAGGTTCTGGCCTTCCGGAGCCTGGCAGGGCTTGCCGTCTATGGTGAAGGATATAATTTTTTCGCTCATAACTCGAATGTTGGATGGGTTATCCTGCGGATTTTCGCAGTTGTATAAGTCTAATGTTCGCCGGCAGCATCCCGGTAGGCTTCCAGGGCTTCTTCCATAGGGAAACCTTTTTCCCGGCCTTTTTCCAGGACGAGCTTTTGGAAGTAGTCTGGATACTGATCCATCGCGCGGATGAGGGATTGGGCGGAGGCTTTTCCCAAGCC
>JBJTPO010000004.1:0-2427 GCA_046075145.1 Planctomycetota bacterium | reverse complement strand
CCTTCGCGCAGCTGTTCGTCGACGGCCAGCGGCGGTTTCGGCCCGTCGTTCCGGCCGAGGGCTGGTACACGATCGCCGCGACGCTCCCGCCCACCGGTGCCTCGGCGAAACAGGGTCACGACCGGTTCGCGTTCACGCCAGGCCAGTTGCGGCCCGAGTGGACGAATCTCACGGATGTCGAGGTGGTGGTCGTGCACCGCTGGACGATGTCGCGGATTTCGGTCGGCTCGATCGACCAGTTGGAGCCGGACCCGGCGGGTGGCGGCGGCGCGGCCGCCGACTCAGCCGTGCTGACTGCCGTCACCCTGGCGGGCCATACCCGTGGTCTGACCGAGTGGTGTTCGTTTCCCAAGGGCAACCGGTTCCGGGCCGAGAACGTCCGCGAGGGGCTCGGCAGCGCGGGCTCGTGGTACCTCGACCGGCCCACGGGCACCCTCACCTACTGCCCGCTGCCGGGGGAGACGCCGGAGACGGCCGTCGTCGTCGCTCCGGTGCTCGACACGCTTGTCGAGATCCGCGGGGACCACGCCACTGGTCGCCCGGTCGAGCACGTGCGCTTCGAGGGGGTTACGTTCGCCCACGGCAACTGGACGCTGCCGCAGGGCGGGCAGTCGTATCCGCAGGCCGAGATCAACGTCGGGGCGGCCGTGGCCTTGGAGGGTGCCCGCCACATCGCCTTCCGCGACGTGGCGGTGATGCACGTGGGCCGCTACGCCGTCGGGCTCGGCGGCGGCTGCCGCGAGTGCATCCTCGAACGGTCCGAACTCGTCGATCTGGGCGGCGGCGGCGTGCTGGTGGGGACCACCGGCGGCGGCCAGTCGTGGGACGTGCCGGGGCGGGAAGGGGGCGGTGACGACGTGACCGGCAACGTGATCCGCGATTGCTCGATCCTCCACGGCGGCCGGCTCCATCCGGCTGCCGTCGGGGTCTGGATCGGCCATGCCTCGCACACCACCGTCGAGCACTGCGAGATCGCCGACCTCACCTACACGGGCGTGTCAGTGGGCTGGAACTGGGGTTACGCGCCGACCCGCGCCCACCACAATCGCATTCTTCGCAACCGGATCCACCACCTCGGCCACGGCGTGCTCTCCGACATGGGGGGCGTCTACACGCTGGGCGTGTCGCCCGGCACGGTCGTGGAGGGCAACGTGATCCACGACATCACGAGCCACGACTACGGAGGCTGGGGGCTGTACACGGACGAGGGCTCGACCGGGATCGTGTTGCGAAACAACCTCGTGTACCGGACGAGCTCGGGGGGCTTCCACCAGCACTACGGCCGCGACAACACGATCGAGAACAATGTGTTCGCGGCGGCCCGCGACTGGCAGCTGCAGCGGACCAAGGTCGAGGACCACACCAGCTTCGTGTTTCGCCGCAACCTCGTGTGGTGGAACTCGGCCGCCCCGTTGGTCCACGGCGACTGGACCAAGGGGCTCGTGACCGAACACAACGGCTATTGGAACGCGGCGGGGCCGGTGCGGTTTCCGGGGGAGCTGAAGCTTGCGGATCGGCAGGCCGCGGGCCAGGACGAGGGCTCGATTGAGGCAGACCCGAAGTTCGCGGCGCCCGAGGCGGGCGATTTCACGCTCGCCCCCGACTCCCCTGCGCTGGCGCTTGGATTCGTGCCACTCGAGCCGGAGGCCGCGGGCCGCCGCACGCCCCGGTCGCTCACGGCCGAGCTGCCGCCGGTGCCGACATCGTGGCCCGAGGCGCGCGGGGCGGCTGGGCTGAAGTGAGGCCGGCGTGATCAAATACATTGGCTCCAAGCGGCTGCTGCTGCCGGCGATCACGGGGCTCGTCCGCAGCCTGCCCGGCGTGGCCACGGTGCTCGACCCCTTCTCGGGCACGGCGCGGGTGGGCCACGCGCTCAATGCGGCGGGCTATCGCGTGGTGGCCAGCGACCACAACGCCTATGCGGCGACCCTCGCGCGGTGCTATGTGGAGGCCGACCGTGACGAGGTCCGCGCTGACGCCCAGCGGCTGGTGGCCGAGTTCAACCGGCTCCCCGGCCGGCCGGGCTGGTTCACCGAGACCTACTGCGTCCGGAGCCGGTTTTTCCAGCCCGCGAACGGCGGCTGGATCGACGCGATCCGCGACGCCATCGCGGCCAAGGGGCTGCCCCCCGACCTCGAGGCCGTGATGCTCGGAGCGCTGATGGAGGCGGCCGATCGGGTGGATTCCACGACCGGCGTGCAGATGGCGTTTCTCAAGCAGTGGGCGCCACGGGCGGCGAACCCGCTCGTACTCCGGGTGCCTGACGTGCTGCCCCGGGCAGTGCATGGCAAGGGGCGAGCCCTGGAGTGCGACGCGGAGGAGGCGGCCGGCTCGGTGGCGGCCGATCTCGTCTATCTCGACCCGCCCTACAACCAGCACAAGTATCTGGGCAACTACCACGTCTGGGAGTCGCTCGTCCGCTGGGAC
>JBJTPO010000003.1:0-6867 GCA_046075145.1 Planctomycetota bacterium | reverse complement strand
CTCGGGCGCGATGGGCCGGCCCGACCTGCTGGCCGGCGGCTTCGGCGAGGCCCTGATCACGACCGCCATGGGGCTGCTCGTGGCGATCCCGGCGATGGTCATGCATTCCTTTTTCACCAGCCGCGTGGACCGGCTCGCGATGCGGCTCGACGAGTCGTGCCAGCAGGTGATCGACGAGATCTCGCAGGAAGCGCTGGCCGAGCCCAAGCGGCGGATGGCGGGGTGAGGCGATGCCGCTGGTGCGACTCACCGCCGAGGAGGATCCGGCCCCCAACCTGGCGCCGATGATCGACGTGATCCTCGTGCTCACGATCTTCTTCATGTGCGCCACGAAGTTTTCAGGCGACGAGCGGCAGTTCGAGCTCGACCTGCCCCAGGTCGGCGGCGCGCCGGTGGCAGACGCCGCCCGGCCCGAGATCGTCGAGGTGGGGGCCGATGGGGCACTCCGGCTCGGGCCCGACGACGTCTCGCTCTCGGAGCTTGGCACTCGTCTGGCCGCCGCCCGGGGTGTGCAGCCCGACGTGGCGGTGATGATCCGCGGCGAGCGGGCCGTGCCCCACGGGCGGATGACGGAGATCTACGAAGCCTGCCGGGCGGCGGGCGTGCGGCACGTGGCGATCTCCGTCCGCACCCGCTCCGAGAGCGTGCGCTAGCCACGGAGAGCCACGATGCAGGCGACGGGAATCGCGGTCGCCGTGCTCGCGGCCCTGGCCGCCGTGGGTGTGACCGTGCTCGTGCGCACCCGCTGGCTCCAGACCCGCACGCTTCGGAAATGCGTGGGGCTGTCGGTGGGGCTGCACGCCGTGCTGGCGATGGTGGCGGCGTTTCTCGGGGGCTGGTCGCCCGCGTCCTGGGGCACGAAGGACGAGGGGCGGATGACGATGATGGTCGTGCTCGCCGACGAGGAGGCGGGCGAGGAGCCGCCCGC
The DNA here is from genome assembly GCA_046075145.1 of Planctomycetota bacterium. Classification (GTDB taxonomy): domain Bacteria; phylum Planctomycetota; class Planctomycetia; order Pirellulales; family UBA1268; genus QWPN01. The sequence continues at coordinate 5,939 of JBJTPO010000003.1, read as the reverse complement.
CGACGTTGCTTCAGCCGGCGATGCGCCCCCCGCCGCAGACACCGCCACCGCCCACGACGAGGCCGACCCACCCGCGGCTCCGCCGCTCGTCTCGCTGGCCGATGCGCAGGCCCCTCCGGCGCCGGCCGACCTCGTGCCCCTGCTCGACGCGCCCGCCGAAGAGCCGGCCAAGGCCACCCCCGCCAGCGTTGCTGCGGACGGCGCGCAGGCTCATCTGGGAGGCGGGCCAGCCACGCAATCCGCGACCGCTCGCGGCGGGCCGGAGCCCCGCGTACCGGAAGCGTATGCCGATCGCACGGGTGACCGGCGGGCCGCGGCGGCGGCCGCCCGCGGAGGCTCGGAGCAGACCGAGCAGGCGGTGCAGGCCGCGCTCGACTGGCTGACCCGCACGCAGTCCAGCGACGGCCGCTGGAACGCCGCCCGCCACGGCGCCGGCCAGGGGTCCGCCGACTCCGGGCAGCACCGGCCCGAGGTCGGCGGCCGCAGCGACCATGGTGTCACGGGGCTCGCGCTGCTCGCATTTCTCGGCGCGGGCCACACGCACCGCGACGGCCCCTACGCGGCGAACGTCGCCCGCGGCGTCGGCTTCCTCTCGCAGCGGCAGCGGCCCGATGGCTCGCTGGCCGGCGAGGCCGAGTTTTTCGCAGCGCTCTACTGCCACGGGATGGCCTCGATCGCACTGGCCGAGTGCCTGGCGATGACCGGCGACGAGTCGCTGCGACCGGCGGTCGACCGCGCGATCCGCCACACGCTCGCGATGCAGCATCCTGCCACGGGCGGCTGGCGATACGCCGCCGGTGATCGTGGCGACACGAGCCAACTCGGCTGGCAGTTGATGGCGATCGCCTCCGCCAAGGCCGCTGGAGTCGGCGGTGTCGAAGGGGCCGAAACGCGGGCCCGCGTGTTTCTCGCGAGTGTCTCCTCGGGTGGCGCGGGCGGCCTCGCGGCCTACCGGCCCGGCGAGCGGCCGAGCGTGACGATGACGGCCGAGGCGCTCTTCTGCCGGCTGCTGCTCGGCATGCCGGCCGACCATCCGTCCACAGCCGAGGCCCTCGGCCTGGTGTCGCGCGCGCCGCCGACGGCGGCCGGCTACAACATCTACACGTGGTACTACGCCACGCTCGCGTCCTTTCACACCGGTGGCCCGCAGTGGGAGACTTGGAACCGGCAGTTGCAGGCGGCACTGTTGCCGCTGCAACATCGCTCCGGCGGCCCGCTCGACGGAAGTTGGGATCCCGATCGCGTCTGGGGCGGCCATGGCGGCCGCGTCTATGCCACGGCCCTGGCTGCGCTCACGCTCGAGGTCTACTACCGCTACCGGCCGTTGCACGGGCAGTCGCCGCGCATGGCCGCCACGCCCTGACCGATACTCCCGGGTGGGTCGGTTTGTGACGAATCCCCAACAGAGAAGCCCCCCGGCGCGAGCCGGGGGGATGACGGCCTCGATCCCGACCAAAGCCGAGCCCCTCGACCTGTGAACGTGGTCGTCGGCGGTTTGAATGCGTGCCGAACCGGGGATACACTTGAGTCATCGAGCGACCGCGGCAGTTCGCGGCCGGTCGCCCCTGCCGGAGGATCCGCCCGTGGCCCCCTGTTTCGCGATGTTTGGCATTGGCACGACGGAACTGCTGATCCTCGGCGGCATCGTCCTGCTACTGTTCGGCACCCGGCTGCCGAAGGTGATGCGTTCGCTCGGCGAGGGCATCGTGGAGTTCAAGCGGGGCGTGCAGGGCATCGAGGACTCCGGCAGCGGCCCCCGCGAGCCGAACGGCAGCGACGCCCGCTGACGCGCGACCGCCTCCCTGCCAGCCTTCTTCGGGCCAGATCATGTTCGGACTCGGTCCTCTCGAAATCGTGGTCATCGCGGCGATCGCGGTGATGATGTACGGCAAGCGGCTGCCGGAAGTCGGGCAGACGGTCGGCAAGACGGTCGGCCAACTGCGGAAGCAGTGGCAGGCGATGTCGCGCGAGTTCGAGATGGCTGCCACCCTCGACGCCCAGCCCGCGACCCGCCGGCCGGTCTCGGCCCGGCGGCTGGATGACGAGGGCGGGCCGACGGTCGCCTCGCCCAAGCTGATGCCGCCGCAGGCCGACGAGGCCTGACCCGTGCCACGAGGGGTGAACCCCGGGGGCCCATCGGGCGTTTGCTTCGGGTCGTGACGGCTGGTTGAAGCCGTGCTACGATTTCGTCTGACGGGAGTCGATTCCCAACGGTGATCGACGATCGTCTCGCCGGGCAGCTAGCTCAGTTGGTTAGAGCGCTACGTTCACACCGTAGAGGTCACAGGTTCGAATCCTGTGCTGCCCACTAGGCCAGTTTCGGCAACTGGCGTGATTCCCGAGGAACCCGCTGCAACCTGAATGGTGGCAGCGGGTTCTGGTGTTTCGTGCGATCGCGCGCTGCCGCGCGCGGATGCCTGCAGCGTCGCAAAATGCGTCGCAGTCCCCGGCGGCCCCGTCCCGCGGCGGCGGGCCGTTTGCGGGCCGGCCGGCCCCCCCGCCGCTGACCACGTCCTCGAAGTGGTGCTCCCGGGACACCAGGTAGTGCTCGGCGGCCACCTAGGGCGAATGGCCCAACCGCCTGGCGACCGCGTGCGCTGGATACCGCTCGACCCAGTCCGTCTCGCAGGATGCCCGGAGATTTTGGAACAGCCGCGGCCAGGGCTCGTGACCGGCTTTCGCGATGATCCGCTCGAGGTGGGTTCGAAGGTTCACGCCGTTGCGAGCCGCCATCGGCACGATGGACGTCGCCCCTGGTTCGGCCCGCTCGAACGCATCGGCCGGAATCTTCCCTGGCTGCGGGCAGACGGAAACAATCCGAACTGTTGACGGCGGTGGAAAACGGCGGCCTGGGGACCGTGTCGCGGCGGTCCAGAATGGCGACCCACGCCCCGCAGGAACATTCTCAGGCGCGGGGGTGTTGCAGGTACCGAATGACCACAGAGATGGACTTGGTCGTCGATGCTGGCGGTAACGTCCGGTGCATCTACGACGAGGCTCTGGGCCTGCGGGATATCGGGAAGTTGCAGATCACCCTGGCCAGCCACGTCGAGCCAGATAGGAACGGCTACTGGTGGGCCGGTGCTGGGGCCTTACGGGACGCGCAGTGAGGCGCTGGGGGCGGAGCGGGGGTGGCTGCAGGGAATTCACTTCGAGGCTTCGCCGCCCTCTGCCGGTACGCCTGCCGAAACGTGAGTAACGATGCCGTGCGGTTCCAATTGGAAGATTTGCACGACCGTGCCGCTGGTGAACGCATGAACGATTGCCCCGGTCGCGGGTTCGACGACGACTGCTGCTTCCCTCACCCTGCGGCCAGTCAGCCGCTGAATTTCGCTTCTCAACTCGTCGCACGATACAGCAAAGAGCGCCCGGTGGTATTGCTCCACCTTGGTCGCCCCGGATTCGGTGCGGGCGAGAATCTTCTCGGCAGGCGTCAACGCCTCGTGGAGGGTCAGCACGACCGTTTCCTCGCTGGCGACCACGGTCACGGCCTTCGGCGTGTGACCGGTGCGTTCCGACTGCATCGACAGGGCGATCTGGGCCAGTTCCTTCGTGAAAGCTGCGGGTGATACCGGATCGCTCATTGATATGGTTCCTGTAGATGCTCTGACTTTTGTCGTTCCGGGACTCGCTGCTGCACCACTGTAGCGGATCAAAGAGCGGACACGGTGGCGAATCTCTTTCGGTCCGCCATTCGCGCGTTCACTGGCACCATCTTCTGATCACCCGCCCATGCGTATGTGGAGCCTTCGAAATTGGTGCGGGGTGATACCGGCAAGCCCACTGAATAGCCGGGTGAAATGGCTTTGCGAGGAGAAGCCCAGATCAAGGGACAGTTGGGAGAGCGATGCTCCTCTCGTTTTCAGCACGGCGAGCGAGGAGCCAATGCGGCGCCGATTCATGAAACGATTCAGGCTCAAGCCGGTCGAGTGCTGGAATTTTCTCGCGAAGTGGCTCGGAGACAGGCCGAAGCCCTCGCTGGCCTCGAACAGTGAAAAATGCACCCCGAGGTGCGCGTCCAGTCGCTCCACAATCCGCCGCATGACGCTCGGGTCGAACACACTCGTGTCTCTCAGCCAGTCGTGGATCAGCCCCCCGGCAACAAGCGAGATGCCCATGACGATCTGCCGGGCGGCAATCTCGTCGCCGATCTCTTCGGAAATCTGACGACTGCCACTCCCTGCCGAGAGCCGCAGCAGACTGGCGCGTATGAGGGCATCGCGAAAGAGCGGAACGGCTTGGAGGGTGACAACGGGCTGCACGCTCTCGGACTCGCATACGCGTCGAATGTGCGCGTCGGGAACGCACAGTTCATACGCCTGAAATCCTCCCGCCGTTGTGATTGCCAGCGAGTGCGAGTTGAAATCACAGGGGAAGAACCCGATATCGCCGACCATCGAATGGAATCGAAGGTTGTGGCCCTCTGACGTCCACGCGATATCAGCATCGCCACTCGTCGTCAGAAGGAGCCGGTGTGTGACGTACCGGCTGTCTTGAGCGTCGAATACACGCGGTGGCCGGACGGTGAGCCAGTGCGCGTACCATGAATAATGCGGGTATGCAGATAGTCGAATTCCATCCATATCTGCCACACCGTCAGTTCCCGCCGTCGCGAGGCTCGGGCGTCCGGGTGTCGTCAACACGCACTGGGCATTGTTGCATCGCCCGACCACTCGTCCACATTCGGGCAGAGCGAGCAAGACGTGGTGCGCGTGTGGTGACAAAAAAGCGACGGTTGACCGAACCGGTGGTGCATGTCTCGTGAAAGACCGGCGAACAGGCCATGACTAAGGTGTTGCACAGGGCCGAACAGGATGTATCGGCCGGACGCACGTCACGGAGGACTTCAATGTCGTCAGGAAATCATCGTCTGCTTGCCACCACCGCGCTTCTTGCGCTTACAGAGATCAAAGCAGCGACTGAGACGTTCGATCGCGGAGACGCCAATCTGTTTGACGCACTCGACACAATCGCCATTGCAGTCCAGATGTTCCAAGCAGCGGCTCGGTCAGAAGGACAGCGCGAGGCCGCATAACCCCGATTGATGACAACGCGGCCACGAATCACGTAGCCGCCCCCATTCATCTTTCGCCACCCCGGGTAGGCCCCGCGGGTGGCTTTTCTGTTTCCCCGTCCGCGCTCTGGCTGCCAGGCGTGTCTCCCTTCTTCCGGCTCGCTGCGTTGGCGGCCGGTGTCCCTGGGTTTCCCTGACCGTTTCCCGATCCCATGGCGATGCTCTTTCATGAATGACCTCGAACTGATCGACGCCGTGGCCAAGCAGACCGGCGAGGATTCCCACGAGATTCGCCGCCGGGGCTTCATGCTCGCGGGTCCGGAGGATGCCAGCCCGGAGCACAACCCCGAGTGCCTGTTCGACCTCCCGGAAGCGGGCACGGTGGATTGCGACGCCCTCGGATTTGGCTGCCGGGAGCCGTTCCTCGTTAGCACCCTGAAGGCCCGCCGCAAGAAGCCCCGGACCAAGACGGGCGTGAGCGTGAACCCGAGCGTGAAGAAGCGGGCGGCCCGAGCGGCGTGACCTGCTCTGACCCCTGACGATTCCCAGCGACCCCAAGTAAGTGACGGGCGTGGAGTGTGGTGGAGGTGCCCAACCCTCCCTGCACCCACGCCCGTCGCTTTGTCCTAACAAATAGACACCCAACCACCCGACAGGACCCAGTCCCATGCTGAAACTCCGTGCAGGCGTCTCGAAGAAGGTCGGCCTTCCCAGCTTCCACAGCGCATCGGCCTACTGCACCATCGAGGCCGAGTTCGACTTCAGCCTGATCACCGAAACCGCGGGTTTCCAGATCGTTGTCCAGCAGGCCTACCAGTCATGCGAGCAGGCCGTCCGAGACCAGATCGCCCGGCTGTCCAGCGAACCACACGACGCCAGCCATCCCCATGTCCGGCCGCAGGAGGTCGTCGAGGTGCGCACCAGC
>JBJTPO010000002.1:0-9518 GCA_046075145.1 Planctomycetota bacterium | reverse complement strand
GGACTTGAACCCTTGACCTCGTCCTTACCAAGGACGTGCTCTACCAACTGAGCTACAGCAGCGACGTGGTCGGGATTGATTTCATGGGGTTGGGGGATTGGGTCTCGCGAAGCGGGTAGAGGGAATCGAACCCTCGTCTTTAGCTTGGAAGGCTATTGCTCTACCATTGAGCTACACCCGCAGGGCCCGACGGCGACAGACCGGACTCCCCTGCTCGGGGCGGCTGACGGCCGGGGGGGGGCACGCCGAACGGATTGACAATGGGGAGTGCAGGATTCGAACCTGCGAAGGCATAAGCCATCAGATTTACAGTCTGACCCCGTTGGCCGCTTGGGTAACTCCCCGCGAGGTGTGGATCGGGTGGGTGCGTGTATCTCCTTTTGTGCCGACGCCGGGGCGCGGGCGACGGGCTGCGGCCGGGTCCAGGCACTCCGGCGGCCGCCTCCCGACACCGGGGGCGGTCGCCGCGCTGAGCTAGCGGCGGGAGTTGAACCCGCAACCTGCTGATTACAAATCAGCTGCTCTGCCAATTGAGCTACGCTAGCGGCCGGTCGAAACCGCGAAACACCGAAGTGTACGGATTCGCATTTCTCATGCAAGCCAGCTCGTTTTTCCGGCCTGATTTCCTGCCCGGCAGGGCGTGACCGCGACCCTCCTCCGGCAGCCGGAAGCCCGCCCGCCTCAGCGGAAAACCAGCTCCAGCATCGAGAAATCGTCGTGGAAATCCGCCTGGCCTGACAGATCCCGGATCCGGCCGAGGAGGGCGTCGATCGGCGGCCCTCCGCCCTGCACCCCGTCGGCCAGCGTCGCCACAAAGTCCGGAAAAGGCCACATCGACCCGTCCGGGCGGCTGATCTCGAACGCGCCGTCGCTGTAGACGAAAAGTCGGGATTCCTCCGGCACGGCCACGTCGCCCGCCGGAAACTCGAGCCCCTCGACCGCCCCGATCAGGGGGCCCTCGGAGTCGAGCAGCTGCCGGCCGCCGTCGGGCCCGACCAGCAGCGCCGGCGGGTGTCCACCCCCGGCCCACCGCAGCCGCCGGGCGGCCCGGTCGAACACGCCGTACCAGGCTGTGAAGAACATTTCGTTGTGCCGCTCCATCGGGAAGGCGCGGTTGAGGGCCGAGAGCACCGCCGCGGGATCATGGAAGTCGGTCTGGGGCAGGGCCTCGCTGCGGATGGCGTTCAGGGCCGACACCGACAACAGCGCCGCCCCCACCCCGTGGCCGCAGACGTCCAGCAGATAGACGGCGAAGTGATCCGGATCGAGGTCGTGGTAACCGAAGGCGTCGCCCCCGAGCGAGGCCGACGGGATGAACCGCCAATCGGCCCGAATTGCCCCGGCCGTGACGGTCGGAGGCAGGATCGAGCGGACGTAGTGGGCCGCGGTGGCCAGGTCGTGGGCCAGCACCTCGCGGCTCTTCTGCAGCGCCGCGAAGGCCTCGTTCCGCTCGACGAGCGCGGTGTAGCCGCGGGAGTGGTATCGCACCCGGGCGACGAGCTCGAGCCGGTCGGGAACCTTCACGACGTAATCGTTCGCCCCGACGGCGAAGGCCTCGGCCTTCACGGCCGGATCCTCCTTCGTCGAGAGCACGATCACGGGCACATCCCGCAGCCGGTCGTCGGCCCGGTAGCGGCGCACGAGTTCGAGCCCGTCGAGGTGCGGCATTACGAGATCCTGGAGGATCACCGTGGGCGTCACCTCGGCGGCCGTCTCCACGGCCGCCGTCGCGTCCTTGCAAAAGTGGAACGTCAGCCCCTCCTCCCCGACGAGCAAGCGGCGCACGGCCTCGCCGATGATCGGCTGGTCGTCGACGAGCAGCACGGTCGTGCCGCGGGAGGCGGGGGTGGCGGGGATGACCATGCGGGAGCCGAGGGCTACAGAATGCGGCGCTGGCCGCGGCCACCGGAGGCTACCACACTCGGGTGCGACCTCCGGCCGCCCGCGGTCGGGGCAGGAGGCCGCCGCCCCAGTCAGAATCGCTGCGTTTCCAGTGATTTCCGGCAGGCATCCAAGACCCGGCGTCTCGGACAGTCTGTCTAATAGTCCGACCCGGCTTCCGCCGGAGGGCCAACCCGGGAGCGTCGCCGCCTTGGTTTCTGGTGCTTCCGGAGAGTCCGCGGGCCGGAGGGGTAGCCCGACTCCCTTCCCAGGACCCGGCGAAACTGCTGATGAATCTGGTTTCTCGACGTCGCCTGGACCGCGCCCCCGTCATGCCCGGTGCCCTGCTCTCTGCCGCCCTGCTCGCGACGCTGGCCGCGGGCGCGGAGCCCGCGTTGCCTGCCAGCCGGGTCGCCATCCTGGCGGCGGCCGCCCAGCAAGGGCTCGCCGATCTCCTGACGGCGGAGTTGTCGCAGGAGCGGAATCTCACGCTCGTCGAGCGAGCGGCAATCGATCGCGTCTTGTCCGAGCTTTCGCTCTCGGCCGCGCAGGCCGGTGGCGGAGACGAGGGGGTGAAGCTCGGCAGCCTCCTGGCCGCCGATGGAATCTTGTTCTGCGAACCCGAGCCGCATGCCGAGCCGCCGCAGGTTCGCCTGACGCTCGTCGAGACGCGATCGGGAATCCGGCTCGGCGACTGGCCGGTGCCGGCGGCCGAGATCGCGGCGGGCGACATGGCCGAGGTCGTCGCAGGACTGCGGCAGGCCGCCGCCAAACTAGGCGTTCCGCCTGGCAACCGCCACCTCATCGGCATGATCGGCATCCAGCCGGAAGTCGCCACCACCGAACTGGCAACCCTCGCCCGCGCGGTCACGGTGCTCGTCGAACGGGATCTGGCTGCCTTGCCGGACGTCGTGGTCCTTGACCGCGAACAACTCCGGCGCCTCACGTCCGAGCGCGACCTGACCGGCCTGGAGATTGAACTGAAGGCTTCGTCGAAGCTCGTCGAGGGGGGCGTCAGACGCGATGGTGATCGCCTCGTGGTCACCCTCAAGCTCATCCCGCCCAAGGGCGGAGCGAGCCGCGTTGCCGAAATCACTTCGGCCATGGACCTGGCGAGCGTGCGCCTTGCCACCGTCAAGGCGATCACCGGCCTCGTCGATGCCGAGCCGGCGGGCCTGACGGCACTCCCCGATGCCGCCACGGAATCGGCCCAGTTCGCCGCAAGGGCCCGGCGACTCGGTGAGCTGGAAGCCCACGCCGAGGCGATTCGTCTGGCGGAGGCCGCCTATGCCCTCGCCCCGGGCAGGGACACGTTTCAGGTCGCCAGTGACGTGTACGACAGATCTGAATCGGCCCTCGCCAACGCGAGTGCCACCCGCGAGCTGCGGCCCGAATTTTCCCGCCCCTGGTTCACCCACGACCTCTATCCGACGGGCGAGGCCGTCCGGATCGCCCGGCTGGAAATGCTCGTGCGCTGGTCCGACCTGCTCCGCGATTTCTACGAACGCTGCGTTCATGAACCGAAACTCGAAGCCGAGTTTCCGACCTGGTGCCCCGTGCTCTTCGGGCGACGCCTGGTCCCGACCAACGATGCGGAGCGGCGACTCGCCGCAGACCATGACCGCATCGCCCGGGCGACGTACGACCGAATCCTGGCCGCACGCAGGGCTGCCGGGGGCTCAGGGGCGGCCGAACTCATCCTTCGCCGGCTCAACTCCGTACGCGACCAGCTGGTGACGACGGGACCGGGCCGCGGAGAGGCATTGATCCGTTTTCTGCGCGAGATCGAGGTGGAACTCGCCCGCGAGGAGGCGGACGGCCGCCCCCCTTCCGCGCAAAACGCCGGAACTCAGTTTGGATGGCTCCCCGACGACAGGGCCGGCTTCGATGCGATGTACCACGACTTCATGCTGGACGCAGTCACTCGAGCAGGTGACCCTCCTCCATCCGCGGCCGAGCTGCGGTCGTTTCTCGAGTCGCTCGCCGCCAGTGATGTGGCGGCGCTGCGGCTCGTAGGCTGGAGCCGGCTCCCGGAATTGCCCGGCGAGCCAGGTGCGGTCGCGGCCGAACGATTCCTCGACACGCTGTTCTCGGGAGCGGTTCCCCGCGCACCACGACCGCTCGACCCGGGCCGGCCGGGATTCGACGAATCAGCCCACAAGGCGGCCCAGCGGCTCGCCAACGCGGGGCGGCTGCGTGGCGTCGTCGAACGGCTGCTCTCCACCGCCGAGGCCGATCAAGACCTCTCACGGTTGCTGGAGTGGCCCACCGCCCTCAGCTGCGTGATCGGCAGCGACCGCGAGCAGGCAGAGGCTTTCGCCGCTCGAGTCGATGCCCTGTTGGCGACGCGGGCCTACGCCGCGAAGGTGAAGCCGGCCGCGGATTTCTACCGGGAACGGCAGGCCCTTCTCCGGGCGCTCGATACCCGTACCGGCCCGTTTGCTCCGGCCAAGGCCGGCGGGCTCGATGGCTACGAGGTGCACCAGTTGCCGATCGCGACTCCCGAACCGGGCTTCCGCCACCTGGCGATGGTGCACGTCGATCGCACGCCCGAGGGTGATCCGCGGCGACCGTTGGTTCTCGTCTGGGCGAAGCACGCGGGCCGGCCCTTGTGGCGGGAGCAGGACGATCCACACGACTTCGAATACCTGATCAGCCGCAGCGGCACGGATGGCGGCGCCTGGCATGGTGAGAGCCGCTGCCAACTCCCGATCAAGGTGATCCACTTGCTGGCTTCCGCCGGTGACCGTCACGGCTTCGCCACCGAGCAGGGCGTGGCCTTGGTGACCGATCGCGGGCTGACAACGATCGGTGAGGCCGAAGGCCTGCCGGCCGGATGGATCAGCGCGATGGCCTGGCACGACGGCCAACTCTACGTGGCCTGCGAGAACACCCTCGTTTCCGTGACTCCTGACAAGCCGAACTGCGCGGTGATCGCCTCGGCACGTGCGGTCACGTCACGGAACCCGCTCGATGGCGTCGGTTCATTCACCATCACCGGTCTCGCGGCCGATCCACCCCGAGAACGGCTCGTGGTTCTCGTGACGTCGAACCAGCCCCCTGAAAGATCCCCTGCCGGCCTGTGGAGTTTCACGCCGCAAACCGGCGCGTGGCGGCGGCTGGCTCCCGGCGGCTGCTTCGGTCTTGTCTGGGGCAAGGAGGCCTTGTTCTACGGCCGGCGGGATTCCCAGAATGAGGTGCCCTATCGCCTTGATCTGGCCTCATCTCGGATCACGCCGCTGCCTGGCTACGCCAAAGACGCCCTACCGTACGTCGATCAACGACAGCCCGGCTGGACGATCTTCGACGACCTGCTGTTCTTCCCAATGAGCACTCAGGCCGCCGCCCGCAATGCCACCGGCGGCGAGCATTCCTGGAGCCAAGGCTCCGGGTGCATCGGCAGCACGATCCATCGGGTGGGTGACGAACTCGTGGTCTTTGATGAATCCGCCAGCCGTCTCTGGGTGATTCGCCGGAAAAAATCGAAGGCCGGCCAAGATCGGGCGCCGTGACACGTCCAATGGGTGATGCCGTCCGGAGCGATTCCACGTTGGCCGATTCCGACGAGCAACTCGTGGCCGCCTGGCGGCAGTCAGGCGACCGTGGGCCTCTCGAGACCCTCGCCGCCCGCCACGTCGCCACGGTTCGCCGCATGATCCACTCGATGATCCTCGACGACACCCTCGCCGACGACCTCGCCCAGGAGGTTCTCCTGCGGGCCTTTCGCGGCCTGGGGGCGTTCGACGGGCGGGCGAAGTTCACCACCTGGCTCTACCGGATCGCGATGAACGCCGTGCGCGACGCGGTCGCCCGGCGCCGCCGCTCGCCGGTCGACGGCCGGGCGTCGTTGCCGCCCGATGCCGTCGCGCGGATCGACCCTCCCGACGCCCTTGCGGAACGGGCCGAGTTCGACGGCATCGTGGACCGCGCGCTCGCCGAACTGCCCCCGAAGCTCCGGGCCGCGATCGTGCTGGTTGCGATCGAGGAACTCGACCCCGCCGAGGCGGCGCGGATCGAGGGCTGCACGCGGGCCACGATCTACTGGCGGCTGCACGAGGCGAGGAAGCGGCTCGCCACCTCCCTGCGGGAGCCCATCGCGCCATGACGCACGACCACCACGATCCCGACCCATCTCCCCGGGCGGCCGCCCCGGACGCGGCGCTCCGCCTCTGGCGCCGGCGCGACCCTCGGAGCATCGCCGGTCGGCCCTCCTCCACGGCACCGCTGGCTCGAGCGGACCGCCTGGTTCGCCGCCGGGATCGCGGCCGCGATACTGGTGGCGCTCGTGCTGCGGCACCCCGGCCACGACCCGCGGGGGGACTGGCCGCCGAGCACCAGGTTCGCGCCCGGGCAGATCGCCGAGAAGGCGTCACTCGTGGCGGGCATGGAGGACACGTTCGGCGTCGGTCTGGCGTGGGTCGCCGAACACGACCGCCGGGTGGACGTCGGCCTCGTGGCAGACGCGCCCCCGCGTCGCGGTGCCGCGCTCGCCGTGCGGATCGTCGTGCTGTCGCGGCGCGACGGAGACTCTGGGTGGACGCCGGTCTGGCAGTCGGATGTGGTGACCCGCGACGAGCAGGTCGTGGACGTGGCCGCCGGGCCGGACGGCGCGGGCCGGTTGCGGCTCTGGACGTATCCGCTGCCCGACGGTGCGATCGCCGTGGATGGCGAACTCTCACTCGTCGCGGCGAACCAGCCCGTCGCCGCTTCGTACAGCGGCGTCCAGCGGCCCGGCGAGCCGCGCCGCGTGACCGGCGAGCGCCGGGATGGCATCGAATGGCAGGTGATCCAGACGGTCGTGCCCCTCGGTTCGGGCACGGCCATGTGGGACGAGGTGGGCTGATGGTCAAGTGGGTCGCGATCTCGCTCGCCATGATCGCCGGCCTCGCGGCCACGCGGGCCGATGATCCGCTCGTCGTCGCGTTCGCCGACCAGCGCACCAACTTCTTCACGGGCCGCGAGGCCACGGTCGGGGTCGTCGTCCGCGGCGATGCCTTCGATGGCCCGCTTTCCTGGATGCTGTCGGTCGGCAATCGTCCACTCGCTCGCGGGACGGCAGCCGTGCGGCACGTGGGCCCTGATCCCACGCGGGTGGACGTCACCCTGGCGATCCCCGAAGGCCGAGCAGGCATCGTGATCGATGCGATCTTGACGGTCAGCCTCTCCGACGGCGGCGACCGATGGCGCGGCGGCACGACGAAAGTGGTGCGTCTGTTCCCGGCCGATCCGTTCGCGGATCGCCGGCGGTGGCTCGAGTCGCGGCAGATTGCGCTCGTCGATCCGGTCGGCCGCACGGCCGCGGCGTTCGAGGCCGCGAACGTGCCGTTCACGCCCGTCCCCGCCGATCTCGCGATCGCCGCGATCCGTCCCCCGGTGATCGTGGTCGGCGAGGGCTTGTCCTGGGATGAACGGCCCGGGCTTGCGGCCGATCTCGCCTTCGTAGCCTCCCGAGGTGTGGGCGTGCTCTGCCTCGGGCCGCGCGCCGGCGCGATGCCGCTGCCGGGCACCGCCGACCAGCCGGGCGAGGTGGTCGCCAGGAGCCTCGTGCTCAGGCGGGCAGACGTCGTCGCCGAACTCGATGGCCGACTCGACTGGCTGGTCTGGTCCGCGGCCGGAAACACGTCCGTGAGCCGGATCACGGTCCTGCCCGACGGCGTGGCCGTGCTCGTCCAGGCGGGCGACTCACCCGTTGGTTGGCCCTGGCTCGAGGCCACGTTCGCCCGCCGCGAGGCCGACCCGCCGGCCGGTAAGCTGGTCATCTGCGGGCTCGGCATCGTGACCCACTGGAACGAGACACCGGCAGCACGCTATCTCTTCGCCGTACTGCTCGAGCGGCTCACTCGCTCCACGCCGGTGCCTCCCGGCGGTGATCCTGCCGCCGCACCTCCCCCGGCCGACGATCCACCGATCAACCCTCCCCCGGAGAACGAACGATGACTCCCCGACATGTCCGCCTCGCGCTCGTCACCGCCCACCTCGCGTGCAGCCTCCTCGTGGCCGCCGGTCCCGTCGCCGCCCAGCCGGCCGCCGTCGCCGAGCCCGCCGCTCCAGCCGCAGCCGCGGCCCCCGCCATGGTGCCCGTGGCGATCCTGCCCTTCCAGGATCGCGGCGGTGACGGCGGGCTGCCGCGGGTCGCCGGCGCTGCGGCCACGGACGGGGCGAAGGTCACCGACCTTCTGTTCGCGGAGCTGGTCGCCGAGCCGGCGCTCATGCTCATCGAACGCGAGGATCTCCGCAAGCTGCTCGACGAGCAGGAGCTTGGCCTCACGGGCCTGGCCAATCAGGCCGAGGCCGCCCGCGTGGGCCAGCTCACCGGCGCCAAGCTGCTCGTCACCGGCTCCGTGGTCCGAGCCGACAACTCGCTCTACCTCGTGGCCAAGATCATCGGCACCGAGACCAGCCGCGTGCTCGGCGCGAGCGTCAAGGGCACGGCCCGCGACGACCTCGGCAAGCTGTCGGACAACCTGGCCGCCGAGATCGTCAAGGTGGTCACCGAGCGCGGCGGCGAACTCCTCCCGAAGGTCGTGACCCGTGAGGACCGGCTCGCGACGCTCGCGAAGGCCCTGCCCGCGGGCAACCGGCCGACCGTGCTCGTGGAGATCGCGGAGCGGCACCTGGCGCCGGTCGTCGCCATCGGCGGTGGTGCGGCACCCATCGTCATCGACCCGGCCGCCGAGACGGAAATGACGCTCTTCGCCAAGGAGTCCGGCTTCGAGGTGATCGACGTGAAGGAGGGCAAGCGGTCGAACGCCGCGGTCCTCGTCCAGGGCGAGGCGATCAGCGAGCCGGCGGTGCGGCACGGCAACCTCGTCACGGCGAAGGCCCGGCTCGAGGTCAAGGCGATCGACCAGGCGACCGGCAAGGTGCTGGCGATCGACCGGCAGACGACGGTGGCCACCGACTTGACCGAACAGATTGCGGCCAAGACGGCGCTCCAGGAAGCGGCGACGGTGATCGCCGGCCGGCTGCTCCCCACGATCGCCGCCTTCAAGCCGGCCGAGGCGGGCAAGTGAGGGGCTTGCGGCCGGTACTCGGCTCGCGCGTTGCATCGCATCGGGGGGTGGGTTTCTCAACCCCCGCGGCGGCTCGCATCTCGGCCCGGATTCCTCGGTTTGCAAACCCGCGGCCACAGTCTGCCCATCCCCCTGGCCGGCCGGCTGGGCTGCTCGCCGTGATGCTCTGGCTCGCTGCCGTCGCCACCGCGGCGGCCGCGCCGCCGGTGGTCGCGGTGCTGCCACCGACGCTGCCGTTTGACCTCTCGCGGCACGCGCGGCAGGCCGAGGGGCTCCTGGAACTCGTCCAGGCGCAGCGCGACGACCGGCGGATCACGCTCGTCGAGCGGCAGAAGATCGCGACGCTGCTCCAGGAGCAACGGCTCGTGCAGGCGCTTGGCGGCGGTGCCGCGCTCGCCTGGGGCCGCGGACTCGCAGCCGACTTGCTCGTCCTGTCGGAGTTCGTGCCGCCGCCCGAGGCGGCAGCGGGTGACACGACGAATGCGGGCTGGACCCTGCGGCTCACGGTCATCGATCCCGAGAAGGCGAGCATCATGAGCGCGGCCGAGGCCGCCGCCCAGGGCGACCGCGACACGGGGCCCACGTCGCTCGACGCCGAGACGATCGCGGCCGACCTCGTCGAGC
>JBJTPO010000001.1:0-8749 GCA_046075145.1 Planctomycetota bacterium | reverse complement strand
GCGACGCCTTGCCAGATCGCCCGCACGAGCAAGCCTACGAACCGCGGCAACTCGTCACGGAGATCCTTGGGCAAGCGCCCCGGGTTTCCGCATCCGACTCTTGGTCGCGGCAGAGAGAGATACGCGGCCCGGCCCGGGTTCGTTCGCGCGGCGTGAATTTTTTTGGTCCGCCCGGGATTCTCATGGGTGTGTCGCCGAAGGCCGAGGGTGCCCAGGGCATGTGGCCAGTCCGTGGGGCAGGTTTGCAACCTGCCGAAACCAGGGGCAGGGCATCGCAGACCACTCACCCGCCGAGCCGAAATCCGGCAGACTGCAAGTCTGCCCCACGGGGGTGACGCTCCCTGTCCATGCTGCGCACGTGGCTGGGAAACCCTTCGGCCCACGGCATTACCGGAAGAACCAAGTTTTCCCCGGGCCGGGACCGGCGCAGAGGTGTTCACAAGTCTGCTAGTCTGACCCCTTTCTCGGCCGGGTTTCCCGAACCGTCATCGTGCCCGATTCTCCTGCCAGCACCGCCGGTCGTGGCTCACCCGCCCGGATGGCCGCGGCCTGGGCGCCGCGCCCGTTCGGGCTGCTCGAGGCCTTTGGCGGTGACGCGGTGCGGTTCGTGGACCACTTCACCACGGCGGCCGTCTCGGCCCTCGCCGTCGGTGGCGGCAGCGAGGCCTTCTTCACCGACGCCCGCGGGCAGGTGCTCGCGCTCGCGACGATCCTCCGAACCGACACGGGGCTGCTGGTGGTCACGCCGCCGGGCCTGGCGGCGACGCTGCGCGACCACCTGGAGCACTATCACATCCGGGAGGCGATGGAGCTGCGCGACGTCTCGGCCGACATCGCCGCCTTCCTCGTCGCCGGCCCGCACGCCGCCGCCGCACTCGAGCGGCTTTGCGGCTCCGCCGTGCCGGTCGCACCGCTGGCCCACCGACCCGTCAGCCTCGGGGGCGTCGCCGCGCGGATCGTGCGGGCGGAGGGGCAGGGAGCCGACGGTTTTTGGGTCTTGGTGGCCTGCTCCGCCGCGGCGGCCGTCACGGATCTCCTGGCCCGCGCCGCCCTGCCCCGCGCGGCCGACGCGGATCTCGAATCGCTGCGGCTGGAGGCACGCTACCCGACCGCGGCCGACATCCCTCCCAAGACGCTCCCTCAGGAGCTTGGCCGCGACGCCCGGGCCATCTCGTTCACCAAGGGCTGCTATCTCGGGCAGGAGACGGTGGCGCGGCTCGACGCGCTCGGTCACGTCAACCGCCGGCTCATGCTACTCGCGATCGATGCCCCCGACCCGCCGGCCGTGCCCGCGACCGTGACGCTCGCCGGCGTTGACGTGGGGCTGATCACGTCCGCCTGCCGCTCACCGGTCGTGGGCGGGCCCGTGGGGCTCGGGCTCGTGCAGGTCAGGGCGCTGGGGGCGGCTGAGTTGCGGGTGGGAGGCGCCGCGGCCCGCGTCGTGGCGACGGTCGATGGATCAGGAATCACCGCGGAGGCCGACGACTCATGACGAGCGATGCCGGGCGACCGGACGGCGAGCGGGTCTTGTTCACGGCCCGCCGCTTTCGCATCGAGCGCGTGGCGCAGCCGTGCGCCGACGGCAGTGTGCGGGACCGCGAGGTCGTGGTCCATCCCGGCAGCGTGGTCGTGGTGCCGATGGTTTCAGCCGATGAGGTCTGTCTCGTGGAGGTGGTGCGGGTGGCGGTGGGCGAGACGCTCGTCGAACTGCCGGCTGGCACGCTCGACCGCGAGGAACCGCCGCTCGCAACGGCAGTCCGGGAGTTGGCGGAGGAGACGGGCTACCGTGCCGGCCGGATCGAGCCCGCCGGGGTTTTCTGGATGTCGCCCGGCATCCTCCGGGAGCGGATGCACCTATTCGTGGCCCACGACCTCGTCGCCGGCGAGCAGGCGCTCGAACCGGGCGAGCTGATCCGGCCCCGCGTCGTGGCCTGGCCTGAGGCGGTGGCGATGTGTCTCGACGGGCGGATCAGCGACGCCAAGAGCATCGCCGGCATCCTGTTGCACGACGCCCGCCGCCGGGCCTCAGCCGGCCTCTGAATCGGAGGGTGCGGCGGCGACCACCGGCTGGCGCTCGAGCAGGAACAGGACGCCGCCCACCAGGCCGGCGATCAGGGTGCACATGCCCCAGAGCAGGCCGATCGCGACGCCGGCCTCCGAGGACACCCCGTAGCCCCGCAGCAGATATTCCAGTGCTGTCTCCCGCACGCCGAAGCCTCCGATGCTGATCGGCAGTACCATCGCGAGGGCCACCAGCGGAACGACCGACAGCCAGACGAGCGCCGGCTGCACGACCCCCAGCGCACGGGCGACGAGCACCACCGACGCCACGCCCGCCAGCTGCACCATGAAGCTCCAGCCGACCGCCAGCAGGACGAGGCTCGGTCGCTGCCGATACGGCACCAGGCGGGCGACGAAGTCGCGGGCCGAGCCCTCGGGCAGCGCCGCATGAACGCGGTCGAGCACGGCCAGCGCCAGCCAGAACCCGGCCAACACCGCCAGGAGCAGGCCGACGAACACGGCGCAGGCAGCGGGGATACCGAGCTGGTGGTTGCGGGAGATCACCGCGGTGCCGACGAGCACGCCCAGGGCGGACAGGCCGGTGAGGCGGTCGGCCAGCACCGAGCAGCCCGCCAGGAGACGCAAGGGTGTCGATGAGCCGATCCGGACGGCCTTGACCACGTCGCCGCCGATGCTCGAGGGCAGGCAGAGGCTGAAGAACATGCCTTCGAAGAACCGGCGCACGAAGAACCGATTCGGGAAGTTGAACCCCAGCGGCCGGGCCAGCGCCGCCCAGCGGATGCCGGCCACGACCTGACCGGCGAGCGTGACCACGAGCGCGCCGAGCCACCAGGGCCAGTCGGCCTGGGAGAGCAACTCGATGAACCGACCCCAGTCGTCGCCCTGCGCCGGTGTGCCGCCTTCCGCCTGCTTGCCGCCGCCCCCCCCGAACATCGCCCAGGCCATCAGGCCGACGGTCACGCCCACCCGGACCAGCAGGCTCAGCCAGCCGGACGCTCGACGATGCGGCCGCGGGGGAGCGGAGACTTCGGGCATGGGACGCATGGCGGCGGGCGGCGGATCTGGTGGGCGGGTACCCTACCCGAAACCGGTGCACCGCTCCCAGACGACATGCCCATCCCCTCCCTGCTCGATCGGATTGCCAGCTGGCCCTGGGCCGAGACGGCGACGCTGGTTTTCGGCTTCGCCTGGGGGGCGATGCTCGGCAGTTTCCTCAACGTGGTGGCCCATCGGCTACCGCGGGGCGAGTCGCTTATCCGCCACCGCTCCCGCTGCCCGCGGTGCGGGGCGGCGATCCGCGCCCGAGACAATGTGCCGGTCGTCGGCTGGCTGCGGCTGCGGGGCCGGTGCCGCGACTGCGGCGAGCCGATCGCCGCCCGCTACCCGCTGGTTGAGGCCGGCTGCGGCATGCTCGTGATGATGCTGGTCTGGGCCGAACTCGTGGGCGGTGGGCGGTGGCTGCCCCGCTCGAACGAAGCGTTTCCGGCCGGTATTGACCGGCTGCTGCGGGGCGACTGGTCGCTCGTGCTCACCTGTTGCCTGCACTCGGCGGCAGTCCTCACGGTTGTGACCTGGAGCCTCCTGGATATGGCCGGATCGGACCCGGCACCGCCGCCGACAGCGCTGGCAATCGCGCTGGTGCTGGCCTTGGTCGCGGCGGTGCCCGCGAGCGGTCCCGGCGGCGTGCTTCCTGACGGCGGCGACTGGTCGCCGGACTGGCCGCGCGGGCAGGCCCTGATCGCATCGGCGACGGGCGCGCTGGTCGGCTGGGCGTTCGGCCGCGGCGGAACGACCGCCGGGATTCGACTGGGAATGCCGCTCCTGGGAAGTGTCCTCGGCTGGCAACTTCTGACGGTCGTCGCGGTCGGGACGGCCGCAACCGTGCGGGCAGCCGCGGCGAGTGGCGGCAAGCCCGGAGCCGCTGCCGGGCTCGTGCTGGCAGCGCTGGGCACGCTGGGAATCGCACTCCAGGGCCCACTGCGGGCGATCTGGGCCGCGGCACTCCGGGCGATTCTCGGCCCCTGACCGGCCCCGGGCCCCCGCCGGACCGGGCGGGTCGCCGGCACAACACCTTGTGTCTTTCTCATGGAAACAGCGGCGACGCGTGGTAATATCTTCAGATCGCGTGTCGTTTGGGAACCATTCATGATGTCTCCTTCACCGATCGTGCCGGTCGGAACCGGTCAGCCCGTCACCTCTGCGGCCGATGCTCCGCGGGCGGTCCGGCAGGCCGTACCACCGGCTCATGATGAGGGTCTGATGGACGGGCTGCGGCGGCGGGCCGCCGCCTGGGCCAACGATCTCCGCTCGCCCGAGGAATGGTTGCCGTGGGCGGGCATCGCGGGGCTGTGCGCGGCTCTCGTGTACAGCTATTGGCCATCGTTCGCGATGCTGCCCTCGATCTGGGCGGATCCGCAGTACCAGCACGGCTGGATCGTGCCGCTTTTGAGCGTGCTGCTGCTCTTCTGGTGGCGGCAGCCGGTGGGCGGCGTCACCAGTTCGGCGCGGTTCGCCGGGCTGGGGCTCCTGGCCGTGAGTTTCGTGATTCGGCTCCTGTTCGCCTTCTACCGAGTCAAGACCGGCGATATGTATACCTTCGTGCCTGCGCTCGCTGGCGTGTTCCTGATGGCGGGTGGCTGGAGCGTGTTCCGCTGGGCTTGGATCCCGATCGCCCTCTTGATCTTCATGTATCCCCTCCCAGAAGGGCACCAACGGTATCTGACAGGCCCGCTTCAGACCTTCAACACGATCGTGGCCACGTTCCTGCTGCAGACGCTCGGATTCGACGCGATCCGTGACGGCAACCTGATCCGGCTCGGGGAAGACCACGTCATGAACGTCGTCGATGCCTGCGCGGGGCTGAAGATGCTCACCATCTTCGTCTGGCTGGCTGCGGTCGTGATCGCGGTGGCCGGGCTGCAGTGGTGGGAGAACCTGGTGATCGCGATCAGCGCGATTCCGATGGCGATCCTGGCCAACACGTTGCGGATCACCGCCGCGGGCATGCTCTACGCGGTCTCGCCCGACATCGCCGAAGGCTTCCACGACAGCACTCCGGCGGCGATCCTGATGATGGCCGCGGCCGTGGGCTTCATCCTGCTGGAGATGAAGGTGCTGTCGTATGTGATCGTGACCGATGACTACGCACCGGCACAGCTGGCCGCCGCGGCGCCAGCCCGGCCGGTCGCGGTGCCGGCAGGATCGCACCCGGGAGCATTTCCGCTGGTTTCCGGGGGGTCTGCCGCGGCCAAACGTCCGGGCGGGCCGTCCGGCCAGGGCGGTACAATGAGGTAGACTTGGGAGTTTCCCAGGTAGGCGAACGACCGCCGACACGATGAGCGACCACCACCAGGCAACCACGGACGGCACCGGGGCCGCGGCCACTGCGGCCGCCGCTCAGGTCGACCCGCGCGCAGGGATGCTCGCCCCGCTCCGCGGCACCGACCTGCTCGTGCCCTCGGCGAGCCCCCAGCTGCCCGGGCCGCCGGCGACGATGGGCGACCCGCTGGCGGGCGGCCTTGACTACCGCCGGGCCTGGCATGCCTTCCGACGGCGGTGGATTCCGGCCACCGTCGTGGCGGTCACGCTCGCCACGCTGGCCGGTCTCCTGACGTTTGTGTTCTGGCCGCGGGGCTACGAAGCGGTCGCCTGGCTCCGCGTCCGCGACAAGTCGGGGATGTTCGGGGCGGGTGTCGGCCGCGACAGCGCCGAGTACGAGGGTTATCGCAAGACGCAGGTCCAGCTGATCAAGAGCCCCCTCGTTTTGATGGCCGCCCTCCGCCGCCCCGGTGTCAACTCCCTGCAGATGCTCCAGTGGGAAGAGGACAAGGTCGGCTGGCTGATGCGGAACGTGCAGGTCTCGGCGCCGATGGAGTCGGAGGTGATCCAGATCCGTCTCCGCGGGGAGGACCCGCGGGAGATCACCACGATCGTCAATGCGGTGACCAACGCCTATCTGACCGACGTCGTCAACAAGGAGAAGGCCGAGCGGCTCTCGCGCCGCGACACGCTCGAGAAGAAGTACAAGGAGAACATGGCGGACATCCGCAGCCGCCTCGACACCTACCACAACCTCGCCAAGACGCTCGGCACCACCGACAGCACCGAGGTGGCCACGCAGCGCGCCCTTCTCCTCGACCACCTGGGCACCCTGCGGGCCCAGCAGACGCACCTCCAGCGGGATATCGCCATGGTCGATGCCGAGCTGGCCGTGATGGATGCCAAGGCCCGCGGTGAGATCACGCTCGAGCAGTCGGTGCCCGAGGAGATGGTCGATGCGATGGTCCTGAGGGATCCGCAGTTCGTCGAGCTACGCGACCGGCTCTCCGACCTCGAGGAGGCGGTTCTCTACCAGGAGCAGCGGAGCGCCCGCGGTCCCAACGATCCCGCCGTCAAGAAGCTCCAAGACATGCGGGACAGCCTGCTCACGCGGATGGAGCAGCGACGCGAGGAGCTCAAGCCGCAGATTCTCGCGCAGCTCTCGATGGAGTCAGCCGGCCGACGGACCGGCGCGGCCGCAGAGAGCCCCGTCGTGCTGCGGATGCGGCGGGAGATCATGGCCCGCCAGCTCGAGGAGGCGGCCAAGGATTTCGACGAGGTCGCCGACGAGGTCAAACAGCTGGGCCAGGCCAACGCCGACCTGATGGCCCGCCGCCAGGAAATCGAGCAGCTTACCAAGGTCACCGACGAGATGGGGATGCGGCTCAACGCCACCGAGATCGACATCGCGATGCCCAACCGCGTCGAGCTGATCGAAGAGGCAAGCGTGCCGGAAGGCAGCGATGAGCTGTTTCGGACGATGCTGACCGTGCTGGCGACGGCCACGGGCCTGGTGCTCGGCGGCGGTTCGGTCGTGGCCCTCGAGTATCTCCGCGACCGGCTCAGCACGGCCGACGAGGTGCCGCAGTGGCTCGGACTGCGGGTCGTCGGCACGGTTCCGCGGATCACGCGCCGTACCAATCCCGGGCACGTGGCCGAGCGGGTCGACGGGGTGCGGGCCGTGATCTCGCAGACGGGCCGGGAGGCGCCCAAGGTGATCCTGGTGACCAGCGCCGTGGAGCACGAGGGCAAGACGACGTTCGCCTCCCAACTGGCGGCCAGCCTCGCCCGAACCGGCAAGCGGACGTTGCTGCTTGACGGCGACCTCCGCCACCCCAACGTCCACCTGGCCCTGGGCCTCGACCTCCGCGCCGGCCTGCCGGAGTTGCTCCGCGGCGAGATCGGCAACGACGAGGCCGTGCAGCCCACGGGAGTCGAGGGCCTGTTCGCGGTCACGGGTGGTTCGTGTGACTACGCGGCGATCACGGCCCTGTCGCGGACCGTCACGTCCCAGGTGCTGGCCGGCTTTCGCGAGTCGTTCGACCATATCGTGATCGACGCCGGGCCGGTGCTCTCCTTCGCCGATGTGCTCCTGCTGGGACAGGCCAGCGACGTGGCGATCGTGGCCACCATGCGGGATGTCAGCCGGGTGCCGCAGGTGGTGGCCGCCGTCGAGAAGCTCAGGGCGGTCAGCTTGAAGGTACTCGGGGCGGTGGTCAACGGAGTCGACGACACGGCGGCGCGGCGGGAGTATGCCTCGCCGCTGACGACCTGAGCCGGCGACGACGGGCTGGTGTGCCGCAGGGTAGGCTCGTCTGAAGCGGAGGGCGACGGTGAAGAGTTCCGGGGTGCAACTGGCGATTCTGGCGGCTGCCGTAGCCCTCGTGGCGGCAGCCACGGCGGTGCAGGGCCGCTGGACGGAGCGCTGGGCCCCGATCTCCCGCGACGAGGTGATCGCGGCGGCTCGCCTGCTGGAGGAACGGTTTCCGACGAAGTTCGGCGAGTGGGAGGCCGAGCGGGATCTCGAGAGCGATCCCAAGGAACTCGCGGCAGCCGGAGCCGTCGGCCACATCTCGCGGCTCTACCGTAACACCCGCTCCAAGGCCCGGGTTTCGGCCTTCGTGGTCTGCGCGCTGCCCTTCGACGCCTCGGCCCACACGCCCGATCGCTGCTATCCCGGCGCCGGATTCACGATCGGCGAGAGCGAGCACCGGGTCAAGGTTCCCATCGGCGCCGGCCGGTTGGCCGAGGTGCTGACCGGCACCTTCGCGAAGGCCGGCCGGACGCTGCGCATTTTCTGGACGTAAGGCGTCGCGGGCGACGCCGGTGACGGCCGGCTCGACTGGATCGCTCCCCAACTGCCCCGCATCGCCCTGAGCGGCGAGCCGTCAGTCTACAAACTCTATGCGATCGCCGACCAGACCCGGGTCGGCACGTCGCAGTCGATGGTCGAATGCGAGAGCTTCATCTCCCAACTGGCCCCCGCCCTCGATGCGGCGCTGGCCGGGGCTGATGGGCCCGCGTCCTCCGCGCCGCCGTCCGAGCCCGGCGCGGGCCCAGAGGCCCCGCAGCCCGCCGCGACCGACGCGGCTGCTGCCGACTGATCGAACGGCCGCGCAGGAGAATCGCCCATGTCCCGACTCGCGAAGCGTGCGCTCGTCACCGGCATCACCGGCCAGGACGGTTCGTACCTCGCCGAGCTTCTCCTCGACAAGGGCTACGAGGTGCACGGCCTGGTGCGGCGGTCGAGCACCTTCGGCACCCAGCGGATCGAGCATCTCTATCGGGATGTGCACGACGTCGACCGGCCGCTCATGCTGCACCATGGCGACATGGCGGATGGCAACGGCCTGGCACGTCTGATCCGCGAGGTACGGCCGCACGAGGTCTACAACCTCGCCGCCCAGAG